>CALATR010001314.1 GCA_937891875.1 uncultured Pseudomonadota bacterium
CCCACGCGCCCCCCGCCAGCCCATCCCAGCCCCAACCCACGCCCCGCCCCGTACACTCCCCTGCACGGAGCCCCGATGAGACCCCTGTTGTTGCTCATGTTGCCCCTGGTCGCCTGCGAGGGCGAAGGCGGCCTCGCCGGGCCCTACGGTCCTCCCCCCGTGCCCGTGCACGACGTCCTCGAGGAGGGCCACCTGCACGCGCGGGGCCACGAGACCCCCTACCTGTGCCTCTCCCTCGACGGCCGGCGCCGCGAGGCCTGCCCCGAGGCGCCCCCTCCCCTCGCCTTCCGCTCCTGCGACAGCTCCGGCTGCCACGGGACCTTCACCTACGACACCCCCGACGACCTGCGGGCGCTGGACGGCGACGAGGCTCCCTCGTGCTGGACCTGCCACGACCGCGAGTGGTCGCGGCGGAAGGAGTGAGCATGCGCCAGCCCCTCCTCCGCCTGGGCGCGCTGCTCGGCGTCGTCACCGTCGCCAGTGCCCCCCTCGGCGAGCCCGCCTCCGCCCTGCCCAACTACGCCCAGCGCTCCGGCCGCACCTGCGCCAACTGCCACGTCAGCCCGACCTACCAGGACGAAGAAGGCTGGGAGAACCCCGATCTTGCCCACCGCAAGTGCAACCTGTCCTGCCTGTCCTGCCACGTCGACCCCACCGGCGGCGGCCTGCGCAATGCGTCCGGTCGCTACTACGGCCAGTCCGTGCTCCCGATGCTGCCCAGCCAGGAGCGCGGCTACGGCGACATGCACCGCGAGGTCTTCTCCCAACGTGCCGTGCACGCCTTCCGCAGCCGCTTCGACCGGGGCCGGGTCGGCGAGGGCAAGACCATCCCCAGCGACTGGGACGAGGTCCAGGACGGCGTCGGCCAGGGTCAGCGCGGGCGC
This sequence comes from uncultured Pseudomonadota bacterium, assembly GCA_937891875.1. Classification (GTDB taxonomy): domain Bacteria; phylum Myxococcota_A; class UBA796; order UBA796; genus REDI01. Next base: position 885 of record CALATR010001314.1, read on the forward strand.
TTCACCGCGTTTGGCACCCCGCTCGGCGGCGACTCACGCATGTCCTACTGGGACGGCCGCTACGACGATCTGAACGCCGATCCGCTGGTCCAGATCGGCGGGGACTTCCGCCTCGCGTACTGGAGCGGCTCCAACGCCGTCTTCCCCATGCAGGCCGACCTCGACGTGGCCATTCAGCCCGTCGACCACTTCACCGCGATGGTGACGCTCGCCGGTCGCGGCAAGAACACCGGCTTCGTGCCCCCCACCCAGCAGGCCCGCGGCCCCGTGTTCCCCCGCAGGGCCTTCGTCATGGCCCACGAGCTGCCCTACGCGAGCTGGGTGAAGGCCGGCATCTTCCTGCCTTCCTACGGCCTGTACCTCGACGATCACACCGCGTTCACCCGCGAGTGGATCGAGCAGGACACCTCGGACAGCCTCGACACCGTGCTCGGCGTTGAGATCGGCACCGCTCCCAACTACCCCTACGCCACCCTCTCCGTCTTCCAGAACGACGCCAGCTTCGGCCTGGACGACGACCCCGGCTGGGGCGTGGCCGCGACCGCCGGCGTGCGCGAGCTGGGCTGGAATGTCGGCGGCAACGTCATGGTCAAGCAGCGCGGCAAGCAGGCCCGCGGCGACCTCATCGCCGCTGGCGTCACCTGGGGCTACAACCCCGTCTACTACAACGACGCCGTCCCGCTCACCATCCTCGGCGAGCTCTCCGCCACCCACCGCAGCACCCAGAGCGGCAACCAGACCGCCATCGCCAGCACCACCGAGGCCTGGTGGCTCGTCAAGAACGGCGTCAACCTCCGCGGCCGCGTCGACCTGGGCGTGAGAAACCTCGGCAGCGCCCCGTTCGAGTCCCGCGTGAGCGTGGGAGGCGAGGTCGTGCCCGTTCCCGGGGCGACCCTGACGCTGATGACGCGGTTGACCGTCAGAGCCGGTGAAGAGGGGGCTTCGCCGGGAGTCCTCGGCATGTTCCACGTGTGGTTCTGAGGCGCGAAGCCTGGAAGTTCTCGAAACGTCGGTTCTCACCGCGGAGAAGCCGAGTTCCGGAGGTCTGACGGAGGAGGGAGCGATCTGGGCGTGGGGGTCTGAATCCTGTTCGAGGTGGCCCGTGAAACCGGGGACTGCCAACGCCGTCGTCATCTTGGACGTCGGCGCAATCCGCCCGAGACGGTGATGCCTCTGCCCGAATCGACCTTCTGGTCCAAGAAGTCCAACCCGAGCGCCTGGCTCCTCCCACCCCGACCGCTCCACTCTCCGTCAGACCTCAGGTCCTCAGCTCCTCCGCGGTGAAAGCCGACGTTCACCCAACCATAACCTGATCTTCCTCCTCCCCTCCCCGCTCCCCCAGGACCCGCCTCAAAGCCCCAATCCCATCCTCCGCCTTCCGCCTCGGCAGCACCGCAGACACCGCGATCATCACCACCAACCCCGCGATGCACGCCACGCTGCCCTCCGGCCCGTACCCACCCCCCGAGATCCACTCCGGCCCGGTCGCGGTCAGCTCGAACACGCTGCCGACGACGACCCCGCTGTCCTCGGACAGGCCCGAGACGGGCAGGCCGAGGATGAGGAGCATGAGGGCGTTCCAGACGAAGTGGGCGATGGATGCGCCCCAGAGGGAGCGGGTGCGGAGCACCATGACGCTGAACCAGATGCCGGCGAGCACGGTGTTGGCGGCGGCAAGCCAGGTGGCGGAGGGGTTGGTGAGGTGAGCGACGCCGAACAGCACCGAGAGCACGAGCACCGGGAAGCCGAAGGCGAGGAGGTCGACCAGGGCGCCGACGACACCCCCGCGCATCCCGGCGAGGGAGAGCAGCCAGTGGCCGAGGCGCGCGAGGCTGCCGCCGATCCACTGGAAGAGGTAGCCGCGGAAGAGCAGCTCCTCGAGGAGCGCGGCGAAGACGAGCGTGACGCCCATGCCCAGCCAGACGGGCAGGCCGGCCAGGTCGAGGTCGCCGAGCCGGGCCTCCATGCCCCCGAGCGTCATGCCGCCCACCGTGATCCCCATGCCCAGCATCGCGACCAAAGCGCCCAGGAACAGCTCACCCATGGCGCGCAGGAACGGGCGTCCGAGGCCCACATGCCGGAGGTGACCGATGCGGATGCCGCCCACCCAGCGGGTCTCGAAGACCACCGCGGACAGCGCGAGCACGATGAGCATGACCAGGCACATGGGGATGGCCTGCACCGGCAGCGACACCATCATCGGCGGGGGCGCCGGGCCCTGCATGATCGCCAGGGTGGCGCC
>CALATR010001315.1 GCA_937891875.1 uncultured Pseudomonadota bacterium
AGCTGGTGCTCACCTTCGGCGACCGACTCCGCGTCTTCGACCCTCCGGTAGCACTGCCCGCGCTCCCGATGCAGCTGGTCTACCACCCCGCCCAGCGCCGCCACGGCCGCCACCGCTTTTTGCGCAACCTGGTCCGCGACGTGGTGCAGGAGGAGATGGCGGCGCTCGAAGCCCGAGGATCGGCTTGACCTGCCGGCCGGCGATCCCAGGTTCCTGACTGGAGGTCTCGGTGTCCACCATCGGAGTCGGCAAGTCGTTCCACGACAATGCGCGTCAGGCGCGGGCCCGGGAGGATCGGCGGGAGGCGCTCCGCGAGGGGCGGACGGGAGCGGACGGCGGGCAGGAGAACTTCGTCGCCGAGCCCGGCGTGTGTGTCGACTGCGGCGAGACCTACGGGCAGGAACACCTCGTCCGCCTCGGCGACGGCCGCTACCGCTGTGCCTTCTGCGAGGTCGACCAGCTCACCGAGCAGCGCCTGCGGCAGCAGCTCCACACCCGGATCGGCGCACCGCCTGTCCTCGCGCCGCTCGGACTGCTGCTGTCCCTGCCCATCTGGCTGTGGATGTACGGGGGCACATCCCACGCATACGCGGGGATCTTCCTCCTGGTTCCGCCGGCCATCGGCGTCCTGGCCAGCCTGGTCGCCAGCGTCGACAACGTGCGCACGGTGCTGGTGATCGACCGCTACAAGGGCATGCTCGAGGTGCGTCCCGCCGAGCGCGGGCTGCTCACCCTGTCCGCGGTCGCCGGCATCATCGCGTCGGCCTGCGTCGCGGTCGTGTCGGTCCTGCTCGTGCTCACGCCCGGTCAGTGGCGCGCGCTGATGCAGGCCCTGGGGCTGTAGGTCCGCCGGGACTGCGGTGTCGCAGATCGACGCCGAACCCGAGCCACCTGGGCCAGCGACCGCGTGGGGGACGGTGCCATCGCGTTGGCGCGGTCGTTGCATGTCAAGGAGATGTCACCCTGGAGGAGAGATGTCCGTTCGTTTCGTGGTCCCGGTTGCTGCCCTGCTGGCGCTGTCCGCCTGCGGTGAGCTGGGAATGAACTACGCTGCCGACGTGGGCATCACCCCGGGCGGCTCCCAGGACATCGGCTTTGCCCGCGGCTTGATCGCGGACGGCCAGATCCCCGACCAGGAACACTTCACCGCCGAGGGCCTGTTCTCCGAGCACGACCTGCCGCTCTCCGGCGACCCCTGCGAGGCGCTGCTCTGCCCGCGCACGGCCGCGACGATCCACCGGCCCGCGAACGGCGACGACAAGGTGCTGGTCCAGCTGGGCTTCGGCACCAACGTCGATCCGGCCACGTTCGTGCGGGATTCCCAGGACCTGGTCTTCCTGGTCGACACGTCGGGGAGCATGAGCGGGGAGAAGCTCGAGCTCGCCAAGGACGGCATGCTCTCCATGCTGGACCAGCTCGGCGAGCGTGATCGCGCCGCCCTGGTCGAGTTCGGATCCCGGGCGAAGCTGCTCGAGCGCGCCCGCGACATGGACGACGGGGGCAAGAGCCGCCTGCGGTCCGCCATCGAGGCGCTCGAGACCAACGGCAGCACCGACATGGAGTCGGGGATGCGCAAGGCCTACGATCAGCTGGAGAACGACTTCGACGGTGGGCAGCGGCTCATGATCTTCTCCGACGCCCAGCCCAACACCGGCCTCACCGCGGAGAGCGACTTCGTCAGCCTGGTGCGCTCCAAGGCCGAAGAGGGCGTCGGAACGACCTTCTTCGGAATCGGCAACGATCTGGGCACCGAGCTCGCCGACGTGATCAGCAAGGTGCGCGGCGGCAGCTTCCACACCCTCACCAGCGACAGCGGCGAGCGCCTGTTCGGCGACGAGTTCGACTACCTGGTGACCCCGGTCGCCTACGACCTCGAGGTGCGCATGAGCGGCGTCGAGTCCGCCCGGCTCGGCGACGAGATGTTCGGCGCCCCGGTGGACGGCGACGAGGTCACGTTCGGCGCGTCCACGCTCTTCCTGTCGTCGCGGCAGGGCGGCATGGGCGCCACCTTCGACCTCGTGCCCGACGCTCCGATGACGTTCGGCGCGATGTCGATCTCGTACGTGCCGGTCGGCGAGGACACGCCCGTCGAGCAGTCGGTCGCCGTGGCCTGGAAGGGCGGAGCCTTCGAGGGCGAGGCCGACGACGAGGGCGTCTACAAGATGGACGCGCTGGTCTACGAGTACAAGGCGCTCGTCGCCGCGGCCGAGGCCTGCGATGGCACGATCCCGGTGGAGGACGCCCGGGCGGCGGTCGCCCACGCCCGGGGTGCACTGGCCGAGCGGGGCGAGCTCCTCGGCGGGGATGCCGCGTTCGCGGTCGAAGACGAGCTGATGGGTGCCCTCGACGCCCTGCTCGCTGCCGAATCCCTGACCTGCGCCCCGGCCGACGCCTACTACTACTGAGGCGGCTGCCAGAGCTCGATCTTGTTGCCCTCGGGATCGACCACCCAGCCGAAGCGTCCGAAGTCCGAGTCCTCGATCTTGTCGTCGACCTGGGCTCCGGCCGCTCTCAGCTGGGCGAGCATGGCGTCGAGGTCCTTTACGCGAAAGTTGACCATGAACGCCGCGTTGGACGGCTGGAAGTAGGTCGTGTCCGCGCTGAACGGCGACCACACCGTGGTCGCCTCGGCAGGCTCGTGCTGATCGGCCCAGCGGATGACGGCGCCGCCCCACTCCTCGACCGGAAGTCCCAGGTTGTCCCGGTACCATGCCGCGAGGGCCGCCTTGTCCTGCGCCTTGAAGAAGATGCCGCCGATGCCTTGAACCCGCTCCATGGGGCCTCCTGGGTTGGCGGGAGTGTAGCCCCTCACCCGGCCCGTCCGACGAACGTCCGACGCTCGTCGCCGACGTTCGTCGGTCCTGCCCGCCCGATCAGGCGCACGACGGGATCGTCGGCCTGGCATCCGGCCTGCATTCCCCCGCCGCGGAAGTCGGGGGAGGACTCGTGGGGCCGGTCACCTGGTTGGCGCTGGGCGTTTTGGGGGGGACCGTCGCGGCCGCGACGGCGCTCAGCCCGCCGGTGGCCGTGCTCCTGTTGCTGTTGCCGTTGTGTGTGGGGGCGCTCGCGTTGGGGCGGCGTCAGGTCAGGGTGGTGCGGGCGGGCGCCCTGGCGATCGGTCTGCTGGCAGGCCTCCTCGCCGTTGGGGGACGGCGAGGAGGTCCTGTCTTGCGCGGTCCGGTGAGCCTCGAGGGGGTCGTCGTCGGCACCCCGGTGGGCGGGGCGGCCGACGTGTGGGTCCACCGTGTGTCGCTCGCGGACGCGGGCGTCGGACGGGTCAGGGTGCGCCTCTCGGGTCGGGCGCCACCCCCTGGCACCGAGATCCTCCTGTTCGGTCACGCTCGGGAGCCGTGGACCAGCGCCTTGCCCGGTGCGCCGGACCTGACGCGGGGTGGCCGGCTCGCCGGGGTCCGCACCGAGGTCGTGTCGCGGACGTGGCAGCCGATCGGCCGGTCTGGTCGGCAGGCTCTGCCGCCAGGACGCCACGGGGGCGTGCTGCACGCCCTGGCCTGGGGGGATCGCACCCACGTCGACCCCGCGCTGGTGGTGCGCATGCGGCGGACGGGCACGGCCCACCTGCTGGCCATCTCGGGGTTCCACGTCGGGCTCGTCGCTGGTGCGGTCGCGCTGGTGCTGCTGGTTGGCGCGCGTGCGATCGCGCTGGTCGTGTCCCGGGGGGTGCCGGTCGGCTGGGTGTGGCTCGTGGGCGCGGGTGCGGGCTGGGCCTACGCCATCGTGGCGGGCGCGCCGGTGGGTGCGGTGCGGGCCTCGTGGATGTTCGCGATCCTGGCCGTCATGCGGCTGCTCGGCCTGCGTCCCCAGCGCCTCGAGCTGCTGGCCCTGGTCGCCGCGTGCGTGGTGGTCGCGGAGCCGGCCATCGTGCTGACCCCAGGGTTCCAGCTGTCTTTTGGGGCGGTGCTGGGCATCGTCCAGCTCATGCCCGACCTGCTCGCCCGGCGTCCGCGACGCTGGCCCCGGTGGCTCGAGCCGCTGTGGACGTCGCTGTCGGCCAGCCTCGCTGCCAGCGTGGGCACCCTGCCGGCGGCCGCGTGGTGGTTTCAGGCCGTGTCGTGGACCAGCCCGGTCGCCAACCTGGTCGCCGGGCCGGTGGTCAGCTTCGTGCTCGTGCCCCTGGCCGCGGTGCACGCGCTGGCGCCGGGGATGGACGGCTGGGTGGGCCCGCTCACCGACGTGGTCGTCGAGGGGCTGTCGTGGGTGCTGGCGCCGGCAGACCTGGACCCGCTGCCCTTGGCGCTCGGCGGGGTGGGCGCGGTCGCGCTGGGCCTGGCCCTGGTGGTGCGGCGTCGGTGGGCGTGGCTGCTCGCCGCGCTGATCCTGTGCGTGCCGGGCGCGACTCCGGTCCGCGCCGGCCTGCGCCTGACGTTCGCGGATGTCGGGCAGGGCTGCGCCGTGCTGGTCGAGTGGCCGGACGGGCGCACCTGGCTGGTGGACGGGGGCCCCCGCTCGGAGGACGTGCTGCACTGGCTGCGTCGGCGCGGGGTGGACCGGCTCGACGTGGTCGTGGCCAGCATCGGGCGGGAGGACCACGCGGCGGGCCTGGCTGCGGTCGTCGGGGCGCTGCCGGTGGGCGAGCTGTGGGTCCCGGCGGGAGCCCGTGGCGATCCCGAGCTGCACGAGGTGGTCGTCGCCGCGGTGGATGCGGGGGTGCCGGTCATCCCGGCGCCGGTAGCCGACCTCGGCGGGGAGGCGCGGAGCCTGCTGCCGGACGAGGCCGATCGGTCGATCGTGCTCGCGCTGGACGATGGGGTCGGTGGGCCGCTGGCGCTCTTGCCGTCCGACCTGACCACGACCGGGATCGAGGCCGTCCTGGACCGGCTCCCCCGGGCGCGGCTGGTCGCCATGCCTCGGCACGGCGGGCGGGATGGGTCACCGGCGGCCCTGGTGGAGGCGACCCGGCCGGCGCTTGTGGTCGTGCAGGCGGGTCGGCACAGCGCACACGGTCACCCCCACCCTGACGCCGTCGAGCGGTGGGCGCGCGCTGGAGCCCGGGTCTACCGCACCGATCGGGACGGCACGGTGGAGGTGACCCTGGGGCGGTCGGAGGCTCGGGTGCGCACCTACCGACCCGACCGGGGCTGGCGAGCGCACGATGCCGTCCCCTACGGGATGGAACCGTGGTCGGAGGCCGGGCCGGACGCCCGGACACAGGCGGTCGGCGGAGCTTCGTCCGGGCGGCACGAGCCGTGGGCTCCCACCCCGGCGGCCCCGTGAGGTAGGCTCCGCGCTTGCCCGGAGGAAACCTCGATGATCCGCACGCTTGCGACCTCGCTGCTGCTCCTTGCCGCCCTGCCGGCCCATGCCCAGGACCGAGGCGCGCGCGCCGACGACGCCGCCTTCGCTGCGGACGACCCGGACGAGTACGTACCGCCCCCCGCGGACCGGCTCTGGTACAGCAACGCGACCTTCCTCCGCTACAACCCGCTCGGCCTCATCAACGTGCACCGGCTGGGCTGGCGGCACCGCCTGTCGACCAACGACAGCATCCTGCTCCAGGACACCTACACCTTCGTCGGCGCCGGCGCGATCGTCACGCCCGCGTGGGCGCGGGTCGGCCTGTACGCGGAGGCCCAACCCCTGGCCATCCTGCGCGTCTTCGTGGACGTCAGCGGTGTTGGCTACTTCGGCACCTTCGACCAGATCCTCACCTGGGACGACCAGGGCGCCAAGTACGACGACCGGAGCATCGCCGACCGCGGCGACGCCGGCGACGCCTCGCCAGAGATCGGCTACACCCTGACCTTTGGCGCCACGCTTCGCGCCAAGGTCGGCCCGATCGCGGTCCGCTCCACCGCCCAGGTGAGCCGCATCGACCTGTCGCTGGACCAGGAGGGGCTGTACTTCTACGACCAGTACTGGGACCGGCTCGCCCCGGACGGCGGCTGGATGGTGCTCAACGACTTCGACATGCTCTACGTCGAGGACAAGCTGCGCCTGGGTGCCCGCTGGACGTTCTCCGACACGTTGGACGGCAACGGCGGCGCCACCGACGGCGCCCTCGCCCACCACCGCGTCGGCCCCATGTTCGCCTGGCAGTTCTACGACAAGAAGCTGCCCCGCAAGTTCAACCAGCCGACGGTGTTCGTGCTGGCACAGTGGTGGTTGAAGCACCCCTATCGAACGGGCGCCGAGCAGCCGGCGGCCCTGCCGCTGATCGCGGCTGGCTTCGCGTTCAACGGGGACCTGAAGGTGCTGCGGGAGTAGGGCGCGGCATCGCGGGCCGCCGCTCCGGGCGGCGCGCTCGTTCACGCTGAAGTCCGGCTCGAATCAGCACTTCTTGCCGTGGTGTACCTTTGCGTGACCCTTGCCGTGGCTACGGTGCCCGCCGTGGCGGTGGTTTGCCTTGTGGCCTCCGCCGCGCGAGGGGCCGTGGCGGCGGTCGAAGTGGTCTTCTGCATGGTCGCGGCGATCCTCGCGGCGGTCGCGGACGTCCTCGCGGTGGTCGCGGACGTCCTCGCGGCGGTCCCAGCGGTCCTCGGCGCGGTCGAGGGGCCCGCCGTGGTGGCGGGCGTCGCGGACGTCCTCGCGGCGGTCGCGGACGTCTTCGCGGCGGTCGCGGACGTCTTCACGCCGGTCGCGCACGTCTTCCACCCGGTCGCGCACGTCCTCCCGGCGGTCGGGGCTCGCGTCGGCAAAGGCGGGGACGGCGATGGCCAGGGCGAGGAAGGCGAAGATGGACTTCATGACGACCTCCAGTGGGGTGCGGCGGTGGCCGCAGGGTTCACCGGGGTCAACGAAGTGAGGTGCCCCGCATTGTGGGCGCCTGGTCACAGGGTGTCTCGGTCGGGTCGGGGTGTGTCACCCGAGCTGATGGAACGCTGGACATCCCGCCCGGTGGTCACCGAACACCCGTCGTGTCCTGGCATGGGGCCACGTTGTTGTCGAGGTCCTTGCACAGTTTTCCAGGTTCCCACTGGATGATCGCGTCGTTGATCACGCCGTCCGACCCTCCGGACCTGATCGAGAACGCCGGGCATCGGTCTGTCAGGTCCACCGTACACACCTTGTTGTACCCGGCGACTCCATGCTGCTTGCCATTGGTGGCCTTGGCGTGAAAGCTCTTCTGACCGACGAAGACGTCCAGGGTCGAGTCGGGGGAGCCAGCCCCCGGCATGGGTACGGTGACCGTCAGGCATCCTGGTCCCGCGGACTTGAACGGCAGCGGCGTCTTCGATGGCAAGCCGAGGACCTTCGCCGAGAGCACCTGCTTCTGATCACCGAACGTCGGAGTTCCCGGAGTGCATGCGGGTGACGGTGGGACGTCGGTCCCCGCGTCGATGGTGGTCCTGTCGGTGTCGCTGTGCTGCGGGTCGCTGTCGTCGACCTTGGTCCTGGGCGGCGTGTCGGCGGCGCTTCGGTCCGTCTCCACGGGAGGCGGACTCTCAGGGGCGCGGTCCGTGCTCATCCACAGCGGAATGAGAGCTGCTGCCAGGGTCGCTGCAATGGCCGCTACACCGAGGATCGTCCCCACGATCCACTGGAACCACTGCGCGTTCTGGTCAGGCATGGTCTACCCCGGGCCGTTCACCGCCCAGCCCCACCCTACTGCGCCGCCGCCTCGTCCTTCGACGGCTCGCCGTCCGGGGTGTCCCCGTCGCTGGCCTCGGGCGGGTCGAGCGTGTCGTCGAGCTCGTCGTCCAGCTCCTCCTCGAGCTCCTCGCCCTTGTTGCGGCTCTCGATGAAGAGGTAGTGCACGAGGAACAGGCCTACGCCGACGACCAGGTTGATGTCGGCGACGTTGAACGAGGGGTACTCGGCCATGCCGAACCAGTCGACCAGCGTCTGCGAGAGCTCCGGATCATCGGTGTAGAACCGGAGGAAGTCGGTGACGGTGGCCTTGTCGCCCCACATGGGCTTGGCCACGCGGTCGATGGCGTTGCCGAGGGCGCCGGAGAGGATCAGGCCGAGCGTGGTCGACAGGAAGATGTCGCCGGGTGGGAGGCGGCGGAACAGGTCGAACACGATGATGCCGGCGATGATCGTGAAGCCGACGAAGATGCCGATCCGCCAGGGCTCGGACAGGTTGCCCAGCATGCCCAGCGCTGCGCCGGGATTCTCGGCGTGCACGATGCTGAAGAAGTGCGGGATGACCTGCACACCGCCTGGGGCATTGATCGCGTCGCTGGCTCGGACCACGTACTTGGTGATCTGGTCGAGCACGACGCCCAGCACCGTCACCAGCGAGAAGATGGCGATCTTTCGGTTCACGTCCACTCCGTGACCCCGATTCGGGGACCCCGCGGCTTTAGCCTGCACCCCTGTGCGCGGCCAACGTGTGCCCCGGTAGGCCACGCCTCCGACCGCCGACTTCGGGCTGACGCAGATCCTGCTCCGGAGGGTGCGATCGGCTACGCAACCTCATGGTGTCGCTCTTGTTCATGTTCGGTCCCCTCCTCGGGACTGCCGTCGCGGCGGAGCCCGTCTGCGCGGAGTCCCGCTCGACGGTGTCGCTGGACGCGACGGTGCGTCGGGCGGAGGACGCGTTCCGCGCGCTCGACGTGGAGGCCTTCTCGGCCGCGGCGACCGAGGCGCGCGAGGTGCTCCCCTGCCTGTCGGAGCGGCTGACCCCGCGCATGGCCGCCCGGGTGCATCGCCTGCGCGGCGTGGAAGCCTTTGTCGCGGGTGACGCGCCCGGTGCCGAGGTCGCGTTTGCCTCCGCCAGGGCGGCCGACCCGTCGCTGTCGATGGACCTCGTGCCCGACGGTCACAGCCTGCAGTTGCTCTGGGGCGGGACCCCGGTCTCGTCCGCCACACGCCCGCTCGATCCGCCGGAGTCGGGCCAGCTCTTCGTGGATGGTGCCGCCAGCGAGGCCCGCCCGACGGACCGGCCGATCGTGGCGCAGTGGGTCGCGGACGACGCGGTCCGGTTCAGCGTGTGGGCGGACGCGGATACAGCACTTCCGTCCTACCCGATCGCCTTGGACCGTGGGCCGACCGCAGAGGCGCGACGGCGGGCCCGGCGGCGCAAGATCGGCCTCGGGGTCCTGGGTGGTGGGGCGGCGCTCGCCGTGACCGCAGGCGCCCTGCACGCGGGGGCGGCGGCATCGAAGGCGACGTTCGAGGCGGATCATCCCGAGTGGACCCGCGACGATCTGCTGCGGGTGAAGGGTCGGACGAACGCGCTGGGCACGGCTGCGGGAGTCGTCGGCGCCTGCGCTCTGGCGGTCGGCGGGCTCGGCGTCGCCCTGCAGTGGTGACCGTGTGCTGACCATCGGCGATCGGGTCGAGCGCTACCGCATCGTGGCGGAGCTGGGCGGTGGCGCGACAGCCCGGGTCTACCTCGTCGAGCACGTCGAGCTGGGCAGCCGCTACGCCCTGAAGGTGCTGTCCCACGTGGGCGCGTCGGTACGCGAGCGCACCCTGCGGGAGGGGCGGGTCCAGGCCCAGCTGGTGCACCGCAACATCCTCGCCGTGCGAGACGTGCTGGACGTCGGCGGCATGCCCGCCCTGCTGATGGACTTTGTCGACGGCCCCGCACTGGACGGCCTGCTGCACCACTACCGCCCGAACCTGGTGCAGGCGGACGACCTGGCCCGCGGGGTGCTGGCCGGCATGGCCTTCGCCCACGGGCGCGGCTTCGTGCACCGCGACCTCAAGCCGGCCAACGTGCTCGTCGCCGCCGAGGGCCGCGCGGTCGTGCCCCGGGTCGCCGACTTCGGCCTGGTGAAGCTGCTGCAGCCCGACGAGGACTCCCGCGGCACCCGCACCGGCGCCGTGCTCGGCACGCCGATGTACATGGCGCCCGAGCAGATCCGCTCCTCGCGGGACGTGGACGCCCGGGCCGACGTGTTCGCCCTGGGCTGCATCCTGTACGAGCTGCTCGCCGGCGCTCCGCCCTTCTACGGTGCCGATCTCATCGGCCTGCACGAGAAGATGGTGGCGTCGGACTTCCGCCCGCTCCGCGAGTGGGTCCCGAGCGCGCCGAGTCGCATGCTGACCGCGGTCGAGGCGGCGCTGCAGCCGGATCGCGACGCCCGACCCGCAGACGCCGCGGACCTGCTCGATCGCTGGTCCAGCGGCAGCTCGGCGCCCGACACGACGATGCTGTGGGAGCCGGAGCAGGTGGCGCTGATCCGCAGCTATGGTCCGCTGTCCTCGGGGATCGTACCCGGGGTCGACGGCGGCACCGCCGCCCTTGCGACGCAGGACCACACAACGCTGGCCGGTGCAGCGGACGCGCCGCTCGCCGACGCGGACGGAGACGAGTCCGTCCGCGCGCGCACCCCGTGGGGGCGGATCGCAGCGGGAGTCGCCGCGGTGGGGCTCATCGCGGTGGTCGGAGCCGGTGTTGCGGTGGGCAGCGGGATCCTCGGCGACGGGACCACGCTCGGCGGCGCGACCTCGGAGGACGAGGGAGCCGTCGAGGAGACCGTCGTTGACGGGACGGACCCGGGCACCGCGTCCGCGGGGGCACGAGACGCGGACACCCGGGACGAACCTCGCGAGGACGTGGGCACGCCCACCGTGGATCGCGAAGACGCGGTGGTCGACAACACGACCCCGGCGGCCCCCTTGCCTGCGACCACCGCGGCCGTCGCGGACGACAAGCCCACGACCCGCGAGAGCACCACACCTGCCGCCCCGACCCCGGAGTCCACCGCGCCGGCTCCGCCGAGCCCCGACCCCACCGCGACGGCCGACTCCACCTGGTCCATCGACGGGGTCGTCGACGCCTGGCTCGTGTCCTCGTCCGGTGCGCGGGTGTCGCCGGGCAAGGCCCCTCCCGGGCACTATCGCCTCGAGGTCGTCTACACTGCCGGTGGTGCCCCAGAACCCGCGATGTCCTTCGATCTTCGCCGGGGAGAGACCCGGGCGTTCCGCTGCCAACCCCTGCTTCGGTCGTGTCGGTGATGCGCTCCCTCCCCCGCCCCGCCCTGCTCGTCGCCGCGCTCGCCCTCTCCGGTTGCGTGCACGTCTCCGACCAGGACTTCGAGGACCGGCTGGACCTCGACGACGATGGTCACATCGCGGCCCAGTTCGGCGGCGACGACTGTGATGACACCGACCCCGACGTGTTTCCCGGGGCCGAGGACGCCTGGTACGACGGGGTGGACTCCGACTGTGGCGGCGAGGACGACTACGACAAGGACGGCGATGGGTACAGCGCGTCCGAGTACGGCGGGGACGACTGCGACGACGAGGACGCCACCGTGAACCCCGGCCGGGCCGACCCCTGGTACGACGGGGAGGACACCAACTGCGACGGTGCGGACGACTACGACCAGGACGGCGATGGCCACCGCTCGGACGAGCACGGCGGGGACGACTGCGACGACACCGACGACAGCATCCACCCCGGCGCAGTCGACGCCTGGTACGACGGCATCGACTCCAACTGCGACGGCGCCAACGACTTCGATCAGGACAAGG
>CALATR010001316.1 GCA_937891875.1 uncultured Pseudomonadota bacterium
CGCGGAGCTGCCGGCGTCCCTGCGCGACCTGTGTCACCGCTGCCTCTCCCGGGAACCCGCCGATCGCCCCGCCGCTGCGGCGATCTCCGCGGCCCTCGAAGCCTGGCTCGACGGCCTGCAGCGCCGCCAGGATGCGCTCGCGCTGGTGGACGCCGCCCGCGCCGAGCTGCCCGCCATCGAGGGCATCGTCGCGCAGGCCGATGCGCTGCGTGACCAGGCCGCGGCGCTCCTGGACGCGCTCCCGCCCGACCACCAGGCGAGTGACAAGGAAGCGGCCTGGGAGCTCCAGGATCGGGCGGCGGCCCTGTCGTCGGACGCGGCGCTGAAGCAGGTCACCTGGCACCAGAAGCTGCGCGCCGCCCTGTCGCGCTCGCCGGACCTTCCCGAGGCCCACGCGCTCCTCGCCGACCACTACCGCGACGCCCTCGAGCGCGCGGAGCAGGCCCGGGACCCGCTGGCCATCGCCCGCAACGAGGTCCTGCTGCGTACCCATGACCGCGGCCAGCACGCCGACTTCCTGAAGGGCGACGGGGCCCTGACCCTGCACACGACCGTGCCGGCCCAGGCGCGCCTGTTTCGCTTTGTCGAGCAGAAGCGGCGTCTGGAGCCGGTCTTCGAGCGCGACCTGGGCGTGACCCCGCTGGTGGAGCTGGGTCTGGGCAAGGGCAGCTGGCTGGTCACCCTGGACCGCGTCGACCAGCCCGACGCGCCGACCGTGCGCTACCCGGTCCTCATCGAGCGCGCCCAGCACTGGGACGGCGTGCCGCCGGAGGGGGGGAATCCGGAGCCGGTGTGGCTGCCTGGGGTGGGGGAGCTCGCCGAGGACGACTGCTACGTGCCCGCGGGCTGGTGCATCGTGGGGGGTGATCCGGAGGCGGTGGACCCACTGCCGAGGCAGTGGGTGTGGGTCGATGGCTTCGTCATGAAGCGCTTTCCCGTCACCTTTGGCGAGTACCTGGAGTGGGTGCAGGCGCTGGTGGACTCAGGGGATGAGGAGGCGGTGGAGTGGGCGTGGCCGCACAAGCGGGACTGGGCACCGCTGCTCGTCCGGAGTGGCGGGCGCGTGGCCCTCGGTCCGGATGTCGCGGCGAGGCAGCCGGTCGTGTGCATCCCCCACCAGGCAGCCTCCGACTACGCGGCATCTCGGAGCTGCCGGCTGCCCCACGGCCTGTGGTGCGAGAAGGCCGCACGGGGAGCCGACGGTCGCTTCACTCCCTGGGGGGACACCGTGGAGCGGAGCTGGAGTCGGGTCCTCGGCTCACGGCCTTCACCAGCCAGCTCCATGGATGTGGATTCGTTTCCGACCGACCGGAGTCTCTATGGCGTGAGGGGTCTTGCCGGGAACGTGTTCGCCTGGTGCGCCAATGCATGGCGGCGGAATGGGAGCGTGCGTGGCTCCCGGCCGTTCACCAGCCACCACCGCGGTGAGCACATGACGCTCCGCGGCGCCTGCTACACGCTGAAACCGGGCTCCCAACGCGCTGCTTGCAGGTTTGCGGATCCTCCGGGAAAGCGGAGCAGCAACGTGGGGTTCCGGTTGGCGCGAGTCGTCGATCAGTCGGTCGGTGCGGAGTACTGAGGCGTCGAGTACCACGCGACGAGCTGGTCAGGGGCGAACGACTCTCCCTCGCCCAGGAACCACTGGGCGGACTCGGCGTAGTTGTACTGGGGCAGGTCGACCTGGGCGTCGAAGGTCCCGGGTGGGTCCTCGTTGACGGTCCCGTCGTCCGGGGCGGTGAACGCCGCCCACCACGTGACGGAGGTGATGCTGTACGCCGCAGGGTCTTGCTGGGATGCCTCGTAGGCAATCGCCACGTACGCTCCCGCGAAGGTGTAGCCGGGGACCGGCGTATCGGGCGGTGCGGCGAACGGGATCGAGATGAGGATCGTGTCGGTGAAGCTCGGATCGCTCTGATTCGTCCACGTGCCCTCGCCGGGCGTGAACCCCTGGCCGAGCTGGACCATGTCAGCGTGGGTCTGCGTCGCGCCTGCCATGTAGACCATGCCCTGGCCGCTCGACGGGCCGGTCTCGGCGCTGATGAGGTCGCCTACGGCAGAGTTGCTACCTTGGAGTGCCATGGTCGTGGTGCCGGAATCGGAGACCTGCTGTACCAGCGCGAGGGGCACCACACTGACCCCGTTGGCCAGCACCTCGAACTGCCAGACGTATGCGATGTCCTCGGACGACCCCACCTCCCTGGCGCGCCGGTTCTTGGAGTTCGGCTCCAGGCTCACCGCATCCCGCGGCGCCCGGTCCTTCGGGTAGTTGAACGGCAGCCCCGCCACGTAGGTCCCCCCGCCGTACACCGGCTGCTGGTCCTCGAAGCCCATGGCGTTCAGCACCATGCGGGTGCGGAACAGGACGTCCTGGTAGCTGCCCATCGCGTAGCGCACGCCGTCCTGCTCGCGGAACCGCCACAGGTTCAGGGTCGTCTGCAGGGCGTGGGAGAACACCCCGCGCCACTTGGTGCCGATCTTCATGCCGTACGCCGGGCTGAACTCGCCCGAGCCCAGCATCAGCCGCGAGCTGTAGTGGTGCAGGCCGGGATCGCCGGGGGGCAGGGCACCCGCGCCGTGGGTGTCCCCGATCGTGAACTCGGAGTAGCAGCAGTCGGTGATGATCGTGACGCGGTCGGCGGCGTCGCCGAGGTAGCTCGTGAGCCAGCCCAGGCCGACGCTGGTGCCGCGGGGGTCGTCCTCGGTGCTGAAGTCCTCCATGCACATGCGCAGCAGGTCGCCCTCGGTGGTGGTGACGGTCGCGTCGGTGGCGCCGTGGCCGGAGAAGACGAACAGGCCGGTCCACGACGGATCCTCCAGCAGGCGGTTGCGCATGCGCTGGACCGCGGCCTTCACGTTGTGCACGGTCGCCGTGTGGGCGCCGTCCGCGAGCCGGTCCACCGTGCGGGTGGACTCGAGCCGGAGGATGTGCTCCTCGTGCACACTCAGCGCGTTCTTGGCGAACTTCGCCCAGGCGTGCACGTCGTTCACCGGGCCCTTCAGCTGGGCGGTGACGGGGAGCTTGCGGTAGCGGTCGACGCCGACCAGCACGACGAAGGTCTTGGAAGAAGCAGACATGGAACCCTCCTTTCAGGCACGCCCATCTTGGCGTGTGCGGACCGCGCGTGCGGTGACCGGCGGTGACCGGGGGACGGCCCCCCGCACTCCTGGGGGCTGTGGCGGGCGGTGAGCGCCGGCAGGACGGAGGCCGGCTGCGCAGACCCGAGCGTCGCCGGCTCATCCCGTGGTCAGCCTCCGTGAGCGACGGTCGCTGTCGGTCCGGTCCTCAGGTCGCGGCGTGGATGGCGTCGATGACCCGGCCTCCGCCGTCCACGAGCTCCCGCTGCTGGTCGGTGATGTTCGTGCCGTAGTCGCTCTCGGTGGCGTCCAGGGCCTGGTTCATCAGGTCCACGTAGGCGTCCTTCAGCGAGGCGTAGGAGATCGGGGTGCGCGTCTTGTCCTGGGTGATCCGGACCATCTGGCCGTTTTCGTCGTAGGTGAGCAGGCCGGTGGTCGGGCTCTGGTAGTCGGACGGGGCCTTGCGGTCGAAGATGTCCATGGACGCGGCCACGGCGAAGAGGTTGCCGTGAGGATCGGTCACCACCTGCAGGATGAGGTGGTCGTCCTTCTGGTTGTTGGTCACGGCGTCGACCTTGACCGAGGTGACGATTCCGCCGTGGGCGTACAGCGCCGAGCGGTCCGGCTGGTAGGCGCGGCAGGAGTGCTGACCCTGGGCGAACTCGATGAAGCCGGTGTGCTTGTCGCCACCGTAGGCCGTGGCCCCGAAGGCGGACAGGAAGGCGGAGTCGTCGAACACCATGTCGTCGGTGCGCTTGCCCAGCAGCTCCTCGTAGTAGGCATGGATCGCCCGCACGATCGTGTGGGACACCACGGCCGGGAAGTAGCTGGTGCCGCCGTCGTCCTGGAAGGTGAAGACCAGGGCCAGCACGGTGTTCAGGTGGTCGACGCAGAAGGTGAGCGCGTCGGCGGTGTAGGAGATGAGCTTGTCGGTCTCCACGGTGGCGACCACGCCCACTCCGTCGGTGAGCACGATCTCCGCGCCGTCGGCGATGGCCTTGGCCGCGAGCTCGGCCGCGTCGATGAGGCCGTCGGTCACCTTGATGGCCCAGTCGGGGACCTGGGCGGCGCTGGCGAGGTCGTACGTCACCTGGATCTGCTGGGCGAACCCGCCGTACAGGTCCATCGCGAAGGTGAGGACCGCGTGGTCGTCGAACTCGGTCTGGATGTGGTCGAGGTTGATCGTGAACGCGAGCGTGTTGCCGCTGCCGTCGAGGACCAGCTCGGGGTCGTAGATGCGGTAGTCGGAGTCCTGGAAGTGGATCTCGGTGTTGTAGAGGTTGTCCTTGCGGCCGTACGTCCCGGGGAAGAGGGCGTCGAAGTTCTTGATGATGGCCGTCGTGTCCACGGACGGCTTGTGGTTCCACATCTGGAAGCTCTCGACGGTGTCGTCCATGTCGTCGGAGCCATCGTCGCTCTTCAGGTTCTTCAGGGTCACGCTCGTGTTCGGGCCGACGAGTGCCGTGCGGCCCTGGTAGTTGGCCTTGGAGTAGATCCGGACCCACGAGTTGTCGCCGGTCTGCATCGAGCTGGCGTCGTCCTTCATGTCGTCGTGGGACTTCCCGGACCACTGCACCTGGTTGAAGTCCGGAACCTGCCCGACATCGACGAAGCTCTTGGTCTTTCCGCTGTAGTTGTCCTGGCTCCAGAAGGTCACGCTGCTCATGGGGGTACTCTCCGGTCTGAAGGTAGGAACGCAGAGGGTTCTGGTTCCGCTCGGCTCGACCAGAAGGTACGTCGATCAAGGGGGACTCGGAGATTACACGCGGCAACAAACGGGTACCAGAGCTTCGGGCCCTCGCGTCGGGGCCCCCGCAGGACCCACTTCGACGCTACGCTTCGGGCGGACCGGGCTGTTGCCCGCGGGAGACGCCACACTCATGGTCGACCGGGACAGCTACGTCGCGCCAGAACCGCCCGAGCGCCGCGCCAGGAAGGACGTTCCAGGGGCGCTATCCGGCTCTCGCCTCTTCGATCAGCCCGCCCACCGCGCGACCGCCGACGCGGTGCGCGCCTTCCTCGAGCCCCCCGGGCCGGTGGCGGTGGAGATCGGCTTCGACCACGGGATCACGCTGCTCTCCCAGGCCCGCGCCCATCCCGACTGGCGCTGGCTCGGCTTCGAGATCCGCCGCCGCCGGGTGCAGGCCGTGCAGGCACACGCTCCGCCCAACTGCCTGCCCGTCCGCGGCGACGCTCGGACCTTCCTGGCGGCGGTGCTCCCCGACGCCTGCGTCGATCGCCTGGACATCCTGTTCCCGACGCCCTCGCTGAAGGCTCGGCACCTGCTCTTCACGCCGGAGCTGGTCGCGGACGCCTGGCGGGTGCTGCGGCCCGATGGCGTCGTGCACATCAAGACCGACGTGCCCGATCTCGCCCGCCTCGTCGACCAGCTCTTCGCCGACGCCCGCCCGGCGCTGGCACCGCCGGCTGCCCCGGAGCGCTCCCGCCGCGAGCGGGTCTGTGCGCGGGACGGACTGCCCGTCTGGACGCGGGCGTTCCGCAGGCCCGAGGGTCAGCCTTCATCCATGAACATGGACGACGGCAGCGCCCGGTAGGTCTCGATCACGTAGACCGCCCGCGCCGGGTTGCCGTCCTCGGGCAGCAGCTCCTGTGCGGGCACGCGGGCCCATGCTCCGCCCTCGTCGACCACCGCCTCGAAGTCCTCGTCCAGCGCGAAGGCCCAGGTCTGGGCGTAGGCGCTCCAGGTGTCGGAGCCCGGGTGCTGGACCCCGCCGCCGCCGAGCCAGCCGTCCCGGTAGAGGTCCCCCTCGACGCGGCTGTCGGAGTCGTCCGCGAGCACCGACAGCAGCGGGGCGGGCTCGCCCCACGCGAAGGTGAGCGGGTGGGAGGTGAGCGCGGCCTCGAGCTTGTCGAGGGTGGAGGGGTCTGCGAGCTCCGCGGCGCTGCACGGGGCGAAGCTCCACGGGTGGGTCACGACGTCGGTCGTGTCCGGAGCGAAGGTCACCGTCTCCCAGCGGTAGGTCCGCGTGTCGGGGGTGCCGGAGAGGTCCGCCTCGGTGTTCACGGTGGGGCTGACCGAGGACGCCGCCAGGGTCTCGCCCTCGCGCAGCGCGACCGAGACGTAGCAGGCCCAGTTCGAGTCCTGGGACTCGGCGTAGCGGTTGTCCAGCACGACGAAGGTCGCCCGGGCCTGGAAGGGGCCATCCGCGTCGACGTAGCCGCGCCCTTCGTCCTGCACGGGGTCGTAGGCGAAGATGGCCGATAGCAGGATGCCGCCACCCTCCTCGGGGTCGCCCGGCACGATCTGGGTGCACTCGGGGGGAGGTTCCCTGCCCTCACAGGGGTCCGGAAGGCACTGGGGCGCGTCGGGCGTGTAGTCGCACGGCTCGCACTCGATGTCGTTGGGATCGGTCGTGTCGCAGATCCCGTCGAGCTCGCATCGCGGGTCGGGCTCGGACGGAAACGTGTTGCAGTCCGGCCCCAGCCGGACGAGCCCGCAGGAGGCGAGGAGGAGCGCGGCGAGGGCGGCGTAGACGGACGGTCGAGGTGTCATGACGGCATTGTAGTGGGCGGCTGGAAGCGGGTGTTGAGGGGAGCGCTTCGAGTGTGTGAGCTACGGGTCGTCAGGAGGCCCATGTCTGCGGTCGATCCAGTCAGCCTGCTCGGCTCGGGGCGTGGCGCAGAGCCCACCTTCCTGGTCGGCTACCGGGTCTTCACCATCGAAGACCTGCTCGACGAGACCCAGTGCGCTGGGATCCGGGCGTGGGCCGAGGCACGACAATGGGAGCACGAAGCTCCGATCTCCACCGCCAGCGGGTTCGTGCGGCGGACGGCCGTGCGCAACAACGATCGCCTCATCGTCGACGACCACGACTGGGCCGCCGCCCTGTGGTCCCGGGTGGAGCACGCCTTCCCGCTGATCGCGGACTGCCCCCCGGTCGGCCTGAACGAGCGGTTCCGATTCTACCGCTACCGGCCCGGCCAGTACTTCAAGGCCCACTACGACGGATACTATGCTCGACCCGAAGGCTCGGCGCGGAGCGTGTTCACGCTGATGCTCTACCTGTCTGACGTCGAGGCCGGCGGGGAGACCCGCTTCCACGACGCGCGGGTCACCGTGACCCCCCGCGAGGGGATGGCGTGCGGCTTCGTGCACGACCAGCTCCACGCCGGCGAGCCCGTGCTGCAGGGCGAGAAGTGGGTGCTGCGGACGGACGTGATGTACGACCTGCGCCCCGCGTCGAGCCGGCTCACGCCCTAACGATTCCGGGTCCTCCGCTTCGGACCTGCAGCATCCTCCACCTGGGCCAGCCGCGCCCGGGCCTCGGCCTCGTCGCGGGCCGCGGCGAGCTTGCGGTCGTTGACCACGCGCAGCACGACGGTGTGCTCCTCGCCGCCGCGGGTGAACTTCACCTTCGCCTTGTTTCCCAGCAGGCCCATCATCGCGATGCCGGCCCCGGCCTTCGAGCGCAGGGGCACGCCGTTGAGGCTCTTCAGCACGTCTCCGGGCTTGAACCCGGCGGCCCGGCCGACCTGTCCCTTGGGGCCGCGGCTCAGGCGGATCCGCAGACCGACGTGCTTGTCGTCTTCGTCCTCGACCCAGGACATGCCGCCCATGTACGCGAACTGAAGGGGGTGGGCGCGGTAGCAGCCGGCCAGGTCGCGGCCGACGTAGAACTCGTCCTCGGAGACCGGCACGATCTGCGCGACCAGCTCGTGGCACTGGGGCTGCTGCGCCAGGCGCTCCCGGCGACGCTGGCGGCGGTCCCGCTGGCGCTGCTGCTTCTTCGTGAGCTCGCGGGGCGGGCGGGTGGTGCGGGTCGCGCGGTGGGGGCGCTTCCGGGTGGTCTCACCGTGGCGGATGAGCCGGGCCTTCGGATCGACGACGGGGGCGACCATGGCGATCTCGGTGGCGACCTGGTCGGTCGGCGATGCGGACGGCGCCTCGCTCGCATCGACGGGATCGGACGGCTCGGCAGTCTCGGCGAGTGCGCCTGGATCCTCACCTTCTGCCTGATCGCAGTCGGCGTCCTCGGGGGCGCGCTCCTCGGGCGGGGTCCAGTACACGACCACCCGCTCGCCCTCGACCGGTGCGTCGAAGGTCAGCTCGGTCGACGAGGCGCCCGCGGCCGCGAGCACCCACGGCAGCGCGTACACCGCGGCCACGGTGCACAGGGTCACGCCGACCTGTAGCGCTGTACGGACTCGACCCACGGCTCCTCCCACGAACCAACCCCGGCCCGCGCACCCGCATTCCTCCCACAACAGGTTGGGAAGAGCCGTGCAAGGCTGCGTGTCTGCCGTCCCGCCCCCAGGAGTCCCATGCACCCCAAGTCCGTCGTCGTCGCCGCCCTCGTGCTGCTCTCCACCTCCGCCCTCGCCGGCCCGCCCCCCGGTCGGGGCCCCGCGCCCCGCGACGTGCCCGCCCGCCACGCCGCGGTCCCGGGAGAAGACGCGGTCCAGGACCTGCACCGCAGCCTCGATCGGCTGCGTCGGCTCTCCCGGGAGCTGCGCAACCAGGAGCTCGCCGAGCGGATCCGAGTCGAGATCGCCGTCGCCGAGCGGGATCTCGCGCGCCTGGACCGCACCCGGTGGGACCTCATCGACACGGCGAGCGCCTTCGAGTCGGAGGCGCTCGAGTGCGCCCGACAGCTCGACCGCGCCCGCCCACCCCGCGCCGAGCGCCCCGGCCACGGCTACCGCGAGCCCTGGTACCCGGAGCCCGAGCCGGTGCCGGTCGTCGTCGTGACCTCCCCGCCCGAGCTCGCCGGCATCCACCGGGCGGTGAAGGACGCGGCGTTCTCCCGGGAGAAGCTCGCCGTGCTGGGCTCCGCCGTCGGCGATCGCTGGTTCACCGCGCAGCAGGTCGTGCAGCTGCTGGGCGCGTTCGACTTCGAGAAGGACAAGGTCGAGGCTGCGGTCCTGCTGCACCCCCACGTGGTCGACCCCGAGAACTGGTTCCAGGTCTACGGGGCGTTCGACTTCGACGCGAACAAGCGCAAGGTGCGGGAGCGGGTGGGGCAGTAGACGGGAGGCCTACGCCACGACCCGCAACGTCCGCACCAGCTGCTCCAGCGCGTCCATGACGCCGTCGGTGGTGTCGTCGGCCACCACCACGTACCCGTCGCCCTCGTAGTGGGCGGAGCGGGCCTGGCCGACCTGGGGCCAGCGCGCCCGGACGATCCGCTTGCCAAGCTGCTTCTCGACCGCCTCCTGGTTGACGACCCCACGCACGGTGGAGCCGCTGCCCTGGGCGCGCAGGAAGGCGCAGCCGGCGGCCCGGACGCGGGTGCTCGGCACGGTCCAGCGGTCGAAGGTCTGCAGCTCCGCCCAGGCCTTCCACATGTCCGCCCCGTGCACGAGGCCGTTCATGTCCATGATGTTGACGCCTGGGGGACGCGCGCCGACCTCCCCGATGGTCACGCCGCCATCGGGTCTGCGGAACCACTCCATGTGCGACAGGCCGGTCTGCAGGCCCAGCGCTGTCAGCGCCCGGTGGTTGGTCGCGCGAAAGGCCTCCACGTGCGGCCGGGTCTCGCGGGGCAGGAGCACGCAGTACTGCATCCACGGGTTCTCGAGCACCGCGAGGGGGCCCGGCAGGTAGTCCGTCGACGACGACCACACCGGCTTGCCATCGATGAACACGGTCTCGAAGGTGTGCTCCTGGCCGGTGACGAACTCCTCGGCCTGGACCGGGTTCGCGGGGCTCGGCAGCAGCTGGTGCAGGGCCCGGTAGAGGTCGCCCTCGCTGCTGACGCGGAAGGTCGCCTTGGCGCCGGCACCGTCCAGGGGCTTGATGACGATCGGGTAGCCGACGCGCTCGATGAAGCGGCGGGCGTCCTCGGCACCGGTCACCAGCGCCTGGCGCGCCACCGGCAGGCCGGCCTCGCGGAGCACGTCCTTCATGCGGTTCTTGTCGCGGAAGTTGCGGGCCACCGCGCCGGTGACGCCCGCGATCCCGCAGGCGTCGCGGACGTCGCCCAGCGGGACCTGGAGCTGCTCGAGGTAGCCGATCAGGCGGTCGACCCGGCCCCACTCCTTCTGAAAGGCCCGGACCGCGCGGGTGAGCTGCCCGGCGTCGAGGCTGTTGTCGACGCGGTAGTGGCTCGCCCGGGCCAGCGCCCGCGGCATGTGCTCCGCGGGCTCGTGGGTGACGACGCCCAGCTTGACGTCCAGCTCGGCCATGTCGACGAGAAAACGGAGCATGGTCCCGCCGAAGTACGGCGCGACGACCACCACGTGACGCATGGGTCCTCCTGTCGGCAGCGGGCGCACGGGCCGCGGCCTCTGGCGGCGGGGACGTAGCACGGAGCCCGGCGGGAGTACCGGAGTCGGCCCGTGCTCACGCGCGTTGTCGACGAACTGGCACAGACCGGATCGGCACCTGCGAGAAATCGCGGACTTGTTGGCACGGTCTGTCGGGCGGGGTCGTTGGACCGGTCGAGACGCCTCTGCGTCCTCTGCTTGGCCTTCCTCACCGAGAGTCCCCAGATGCCCGCCCTTGCCGAGAAGACCGTGGACCGCGCGTCCAAGCTGGCCCCCGATGTTGCCGAGGGGCCCGCCGCCAGCGCCGAGCTGGAGGCGCCCACCGCCGACGAGGATCTCGCCGGAAACGGCGCTTCCATCGAGGCGATGATGGAAGCCGAGCCCGATGATGGCGGTGCCGATGGCGGGGGTATTCTCGACGCCATGATGGGCGGCGGGGGATCGGGTGCCGACGCGCCTGCAGACGCCGAGCCGGCTGCCGAGCGGGAGCTGCCGGACGTGGGCGAAGGGCGCGTGCAGTCCGACGAGGACGACGAGTGGGTGGTGGATCTGGCCGGGCGCAGGGTCCGTCCCGGCGTCCAGGTGGTGTGGCGGGGGGAGATCTGGACCGTCCGGGCGGTCGACGTCACCGACTCCGCGGAAGAGGAGTTCAGCATCGACGTCGAGCGGGACGGAGAGGAGGAGGAGCTCGAGGACCACGAGGCCTTCGCGGTGATCGAGGGAGCGAGCGAGGCGGACCTGGGGCTCGACGAGGACGGCGTGACGGAGCTGACGGACATGGGTGGCGCTGGCCAGAGCGATGCCGACCGACAGAAAGCGTGGTCGTCGGGCTCGACGTTCGCGGACTCGGTCGCCAGCGGAGGCACGGCGCTCCCGCTCAAGCAGCGGACCCACACCGACGATGTCTACAAGGAGCGCGGCATCGCCGACGCCGCCACCCACCGCCCGCAGGACCAGTGGAAGCGCTGGGCGATCCCGAAGAAGCTCCGGGCCAAGCTGTGGTCGGACGCCCAGGCCGAGTTCGACGGCCTGGACGGGGCCAAGCTCACCGAGAAGGCGCCCAAGTACCGCAAGATGATGGTGCGCGCGGTCGAGCGCCTGGACGACTACGCGCTGCAGATCGAGACAGCCAGGGCGGGGTCGCTGGCTCACTACCACGCCAACTACGACCTCTACCAGCAGGCGGAGTCCGCCGGGGACACAGCGACCGCGAAGATGCACCAGGACGCCATGGCGACGCTGCAGGGCTACCTGGTCGACATGGACGCCAGCGGTCCCCAGGTCCACCGCTGGGCCGACGAGACCCACGACCAGAGCCAGGAGGTGGTGCACTGGTCCGATCAGGTGGCGCTGCTCGGGAAGTCCGACGCCGCGGCGCTCATGCGCGGCGAGGACCTGGCGGCAGAGGAGGAGAAGTACCACGGGTGGGTCGAAGAGGCGCTGAAGCGCAGGACCCTGGCCAAGAAGTCCGCCAACACTGCTCATGCGGTCACCCGGGGGATCCGCGACGACGCCATCTACGGGATGCGCTCGAAGTCGTTCCTCAGGCGCAAGGCCAGGCGCGTGGGCAAGGACGCGTCGGTGGCCAGCAAGGCGGCGCAGTCCAAGATGAAGCAGGCGCCGGTGCAGGCCGCGTCCTGGATGACCGGCGGGCTCATCGACATCGAGGAGCGTGAGGTGGACGGGGGCGCGGCGACCAAGAGCGGCCTGAACTTCAACACCTGGAAGACCAGCTTCCAGCGGGTGAAGGCCGAGTGCGAGACCATCGAGGCCGATGCGCTCTACGGAAGTCACACCGGCCTGTACACCACGCTCAAGATGCTGACCGACTTCGGTATTCCGACGCTCCAGGCCGTGCTCAAGGCGCTGATGCTCTGGGGTGCCGCGCTTGGCCTGGCCTCGCTGGGGGTGGGGCTCACCCTGACCGCGACGGCGGGCACCATCCTGCTGGTGGTGACCGGCCTGAAGGGGGCGCTGGAGCTGGTGCTGGCTCTGTGGTCGGCGAAGAAGGTCGAGGACTACACCGACCGCGACGCCCGCAAGAAGAAGCACGCCAAGGCGGAGCGCTGGAAGCACGGGTCGGCAGCGGCGGCCGATCTGGCGACGACGGCGGCGATGGGGTCGGCGTCGACGACCAGGGCGGGCAAGTCGATGTCGCCGGACAAGGCGCTGAAGAGCCGCTTCACCGACTTCGAGAACGCCGACAAGCGCAGCGATGGCTCGGTGGGCACGGGCAAGGCGGGCAGGAAGCTGGGGCTCGCGGGGCCCGCGCGGGACGCCGCCAGCCTGGCCCCGAAGAGGTTCCGGCCGGAGGACGCGCCTACGCCCGGTGTCCGCAGCCCGGTCGAGAGGGCCACGACCAAGGTGATCGACGCCACTGGACACGCTGTGGAGTCCGGCGGCCAGCAGGCTGACGAGGAGCGCAAGCGGCGCATCGAGCCCATGGTCGACCACAGCATGGTCTCCGGGCTGGACAAGGGCGATCGCTTCTTCAGCGCCACCCCGGTCGCCGGCCCCGCTCCCACCGGCAAGGCGCCCGCGCCCCCGTCCGTGGAGCCCGCGGCCGCCGAGGTGGAGGCGCCGGTCGAGGCGGAGGCGCCGGTCGAGGTGGAGGCGCCCGCGGTCGAGGCCGAGCTGGTCGAGGTCGGCGGGCCCGAAGAGGACGCGCCCGCGGCGGACTCCGGAGAGGCTGCGGCCGGTGGCAGCAAGGTCAAGCGCATGGCCAGCAAGGTGGCGGCGGGCCTGGCGAAGGCGTCGGAGAAGGTCGAGGACGCCGTGCCCGAGGCGAGCGCCGAAGACCCCGAGGCGAAGCAGAAGGCGGCCGACATCGCCGACATCGCCGCGGACGCCGACGCGGTGGCCGAGGCCCTGCCATGACCCCCGCCACGCCCGAGGCGTTCTCGGTGGCACTCGCCCAGCTCGACCTCGCCGTGCGTCAGGGGGGCGATCCCACCGACGCCCTGAGCGTGCTGGACGCCATCCTCTCCGGCCCTGCGCCGTCGCCGGCCGAGCTGCGACAGCTCGTCGACGCGGTCGGTGGGCTCGCGGCCACCTGGGTCCACGCAGCCGCCCCGGCCCTTCAGGAAGCAAGGGAGAAAGAGGACAATCCAGAGGCTTCGGGCCTCGCCGCGATCCTCGCCGACACCACCCGCGCCCGGGTCGCCGAGCTGGCGGTCGCCGGGGAGCTGCAGGCGGCGGTCGACGCAGTCTTCTTCGGCGGTGCCCTGGTCCAGCGGGCGGGCGGTGATCCGGACGTGCTGATCCCGCTGCTCGGCAGGCTGGAGGACATCTTTGGCGAAGACGCGGTGGGGACGGCCCTGGATGGCGCCTGGGGCGGCGCGCTCGCCTAGGACTCACGCGCAGGGGAAGGCGTTCCAGACGCGCTCGTTGTTGTCCTCGACGCACTCGTAGACCGCGCCGTGCCCGGTGCCTGTCGCGGGGTCGACCGTGATCCGCAGGCCGCCCGTCCCGAAGTCGGCCCGGGAGCTTCGGAACGGGCCGAGCCAGTGCATCATGCCGGCCTCCACCCGGGGGACCGCTGCGGTGAACAGCAGCTCGTCGGTGTCGACCCGGCGGACCTCGACCTGCACGGGGCCGGCCCAGGCCAGGCCAGGGTTGGTGACGGGCACGTGCCACACGACCTCGTCGCGGTAGCACTCGTCCAGGCAGGCCACGGGCTCGCCCAGGGTCAGGTCTGGGGTCGTCAGCCCCAGTGGCACCTCGGAGTTGCCGGCCCGGAAGGTGTTGTAGAGGTCCCAGTTGGCGTCGGCCTCGACCGGCACGGTGCCATCGTCGTTGATGTGGGTGGCGTGGTAGCTGTGCTGGTTCCAGATCGGGCGGGCGGCGGCCCAGGAGCTGGTCGCGCTGCCGACGATGGAGAAGCCGCGCAGCGACGTCTCGCCCATGGCCCGGCCGTGGGGCACGAGGATCTCGGCGGAGCCGTCGTTGTCGACGTCGGCGATGGTCGGGTACTCATACCGGGTGCCCGAGTTGTGCTCGCCCAGCTCCAGCTCGACCGCGCCGGAGCTGCCGTCGAAGACCCACAGGGTGCGCTCGTCGGCGTAGACCACCTCGGCGGCGCCGTCGGGCTCGAAGTCGAACACCGCGGAGCTGGTGAACCCGGAGGACTCGTCCTCGACCGGCACTTCCCAGCGCAGGGTGCCGTCGGGCTCGAGCACCCGGTAGTGCTGCTTCGTCGCGTAGCCGATCTCGGGCTGGCCATCGCCGTCGAAGTCCGCGACCGTGGGGGCGCCGCCGCCCTTGCCGGCGCTGTAGGTCCACAGCAGGTCGCCGTCCAGGTCGAACGCCCGGACCGCGGCGCCCTTGATCTGGATGAACTCGGGAATGCCGTCCAGATCGAGGTCGACGGTGGCGGGCCAGCCGCCGAGTCCCCGGCGCCAGCGCTCGCTGCCGTCATGCTCGAGCAGCATGCCGCCCAGCACCACCTCCATGAGTCCGTCGCCGTCGACATCCGCGGCGAAGGAACCGGGGAATCGGCCGCCGGTCTCCTCCGGGTGGGTCCAGCGGATGGAGCCGTCCGCGTTCAGGACCGAGCCGCTGACGATGATCTCGGCGACCCCGTCCCCCTCCATGTCGGCGATGGAGATGGTGACGACGCCGCCGCCCTTCATCGGCAGCGGGGTGAACCACTGGGGTCGGCCGTACGCGTCGACCCGGGCGATGCCGCCCTGCACGGTGACGAGGATGTCCATGACCCCGTCGGCCTCCAGGTCGGCCACCGCGATGCCGGCCAGAGCGTAGACCTCGTGGCCCAGCACCTTCTCCCGGGACCAGGAGGTCGTGCGGGTGCGGCCGTCGATGACGTCGAGGGAGCCGAGCCCGCCGTACTCCCCGCCGGTGAAGCTGGTGACGACGATGTCCGGCACGTCGTTCTCGTCGACCACGCCGTCACCGTCGTCGTCGTCGAGGTTGGCCACCACCGGCGGCACCTCCACCCGGCGCTCGGACCAGGTCCACTCGACGACCGGGTCGAAGGCGCCGATCGCGGGCTCGCGGCGGCAGTCCTCGAGATGCGCGACCTCGAAGCGATCCGGGGCGTTGGGAGAGCAGACCGGCTGGGGCAGCTGGGAGCGCGGATCGATCGTGTGGCTGACGGGGTCATCGGGCGAGATCGTCTCGTCGAGCGACGGCGTGATGCCGTACTCGGAGCATGCGCCACACACCAGGAACGCGCAGAGAACGCTCACTCTCACGACGACCTCCCGCCCGGTGTCCAGAGGACGTCAAGACGGTAGCACGGCAGCGGGCCGCGCAGGGGACACGGGCCTTGCTGCCGTCTCTCCCGAGCGCGACGATCAGCCGTCCGCGGGTGCGGCGGGCGCCGGGGGCGCAGCGGGCGTCGCGGGTGCCGGCCCGCTGGACTCGTCGCCACCGCTCCTGCGCGCCGCCAGCTCCTGTCGTCGCGCGCGCTCGCGGA
>CALATR010001317.1 GCA_937891875.1 uncultured Pseudomonadota bacterium
CCACGCGCCCCCCCGCCAGCGGAACCGCCCCCTACTCCCTCCCCAACACCAGGAACGGCGCCACACACGCCGCCTCGTGCTCCGCCGCGAACCGCTCCGGCCACTTGCGCGCGAGCTCCCGCAGCCGCCCTCGCGGCCGGCTGTTCACCTCGATCACGTAGGGAGTGCGCCGATCATCGAGCACCACGTCCACCCCCAGCTCCAGCGTCAGCCCCCGCGCCGCCAGCCCCCGGAACGTCTCCCGGGCGACCTCCGCGATCGCGTCCAGCGGCAGCTCCAGGTCCGCCGCCGGCAGCACCTCCGCCCCCCGCGCCGCGTTCACCACCGGATCCTCCAGCGAGCGGCGAGCGACCGGCGAGCGCACCACCAGACCGTGCTCGCCGCGCTGGACCAGGACCCGCAGCGCCAGGTGGGCGCCGGCGGGCACGATGGCGCGCTGGAGCACGAAGTCCCCCGCGGTCGGGAGCGGATCCCCGGGCCGCACCTGCACCACCCCCTCGCCGAAGCTGCCGTGGCGCGGCTTGAGGAAGGCGAGCCCCCAGTCGGCGAGCGCGGCTCCGAACTCCCCGGGCTCGCCGCACACCTCCGGCATGGCGACCGAGCCTTCCAGCGCCCGCTGACACTGGAGCTTGTCCCGACACAACGCCGTGATGACCGGCGCGTTGGCCACCGGGATCTCCCCCAGCGCCCGCAGCCCCGCCGCGAACGCCTCCGGTCGGCTGCCGCTGGGAAAGCGGTCGTACACCCCATCCACCGCGGCCCCGGCGACCGAGACCCAGCCGCCCGGCTCGGCGACCACCCCGTCGAACCGGCCGTCCTGCTGCGGCGAGCCCAGCACCAGGGTCACGCCCCGCGCCCGCGCCGCCAGCGCTGCCCGACCCAGCGGCAGGCTCTCCGGAGGTCCCAGGGAGCCCCCCGCGCGGAACGGCACCCAGATCCCCAGGTTCAACGCCCACCCCCGAGCGGGATCAGCTCCGGTTGCAGGTGCAGCTCGTCGCCGGCCTGGAGCCGCAGCGTGGTCGAGCTGGGCAGGTGGCCCGGCGCCCGGACCTCGACCGTGACCGCCCCCGCGGGCACCTCCACGTCCAGCTCGCCCACCGCCTCGTGACCGGCCGCGCGCACCACCGCGTCCGCTGGCGTCGGCGTCACCACGAGGTGTGCCGGGCGGTTCGCGCTCCACCACCACACGCCTGCCGCGACGGCGAGCGCCGCGACCAGCAGGCCCACCCCGACCAGCGCCCGCCGCACGTCCGCGTTCACGCCTCGCCCTCGGGGCCTGGATCCTCGACGATCTCGATCTCCAGGTCGTCGTCGGGGTCCTCGTCGACGAAGCCCACGTCCACGCGCTCACCGGGCCGGCGCGGGTGGGGGCCGGGAGACAGGTCCACGTCGGGCTCCGCGCCCAGCAGGCGGTCCTCGACCAGCGATGCGGCCAGCTCCCACGCGTCGGCGAGGCGACTGCGGTCCGCGACCACCAACACCTCGCGCAGGCCGTAGCGGTCGAGGCCCTCGGAGAGCACGCCCAGCGCGTCGGGTCCGAGCGGACCCACCTCCAGGTCGACCAGCAGCTCGGCGGGCACACCAAAGCCGGCGTCCCGAGCGGACAAGCTGGCCCACTCTTCCGGGTGCAGCCACACCCCGCGGTGCTCCAGCCTCACCGCCACGACCGGGAGCGCGGGGATCAGCGCCGCCACCAGCGCCGTCGCGAGCACGTCCGCGTCCAGGCGCTCCTCGGGTCCCTGGAGCAGGGTGATCCGCAGATGGCGCCGGCCCACCGCCAGCCGCTCGGGCTCCGGCGAGCGTGGCCCCAGACGCGCATCGGGCAGGCCCGGGTGAGCCGTGATCCGCACCTGGTGCGGCCCGTCCTCGGAGATCCACGGCAGGACCAGCGTGCCGTCGTCGAGCGTCCGCGCGCCCAGCACCGGGAAGCCCCCGTCGGTGAGCGCCCGGACAGCCTCATCAGCAGTGAGTACCTGGTCCGCGGGGAGCGCCACCAGGGCGACGACGGGCAGCATGCGACCTCCAGACCGGCCCGCTATGCCATCCCCGGTCCCGTCGCGAGGACGTCCTGCCCACAAGGGTCGAGTCGGCGTTCAGCGCCCGATCCCCTCGGCGATCACCCGCGGGTGCCCCGCCTCGACCACGACGCCGTGGCGCAGGCGCACGGCCGCGGGGGAGGCCTCGCTGGCGAAGGTGTCCTCGACGTCGTCCTCGACGATGATCCCGGCTGGACCCTGGTGGTCGACGGCGTCGAGCAGCGCCTCGAACTCGTCCTGCGTGGAGCCGCGGGTGAGGGCGGACACGGCGACCACCACGACGTCGGTGCCGTCGGCGGCATCGAGCAGGGTCTCGAGGCCGGGCTCGCAGTGCGGGCACCAGGGCTCCACGTGGATCACGACCACATCCGGTCCGTCCAGCACGGCATCATCACCGGAGAGCCAGCGGATCTCGGGCTCCGGGCGCACGCCGATCTGTGCCTCGCGCGCCGCATCGCGCTCGGCCTGTCGGGCCCGAGCGGCCGCCTTCCGCTGCTCCTCGGCATCTCCCGGCGCCGCGACCGCGGGCACGCGGTCCATCGGCACCACGCCCGCGGTGCTCTCGCCTGCACCCCCGTCGCTGGAGACGTCCACCTCGCGGGGACTCACCGCGCCGGACCACCACAGGGCCCCCGAGAGGGCCACCACGACCACCGCCGCCGCGAGGCCGATCTCCGGTAGATAGCGCATGGAACGCCGCTTCCTCGGCGGATCGGCCAGCGGCTCGACGGCCTCGTAGTGGCCCCGGACCAGCACATCGATCGCGTCGTCGTCCATCATCCCACCACCTCCTGTGCGTCCAGCTCCAGCGTGTTCCGAACCCGCTGCCGCGCCCGATGGAGCAGCGACAACACCGTGCCTCGCGGTCTCTCCGTCATCTCTCCGATCTCCTGCGCGGTGTAGCCCTCGACCGCGGCCAGGAAGAGCACCTCACGCTCGTCCGGGCGCAGCAGGGACAGCGCCCAGGCCACCCGCTCCCGATCGCTCGCCTGGAGCGCCGGGCCCCGCGCCTCGGACGCGGGCTCCCGATCCATGGGCTGCATCTCCACCACCTGGCTGCGGCGATGCCGGTCGATCCACCGGCTGCGGATCGCTCGAAAGAGGTAGGGAGGAGGCGGGACGTCGTGGTGGCGCAGCGACGCGGCCCACCCATCGTGCAGCAGATCCTCCGCCTCGGCGGGGACGCCGCACAGGGCGAGGGCATAGCGGTAGCCGCGGCGCCAGGTCTGGTCGGGGTCGTGCATGGCCTCCTCCACCCGTGCACACGAGCGAGGGTCGCGAGTGATTGCGCAGCCTCTCACGTTTCCTGGAAGCCGCGTGCCATCGTCGGGGTCCAGCCATCGCTGCTAGACTCTGACGCAATCCCTCGGAGGTCCCGTGATCCGCCCCGTTGTCGCCATCTTCGCCGTGCTGACCACCCTGTTGCTGGCCGTGCCCGCCCTCGCCGGCGACGTCGCCTTCCACCAGCAGCCGTTCCCGGTCGGCGGCGTCATGGACCACGACACCACCATGCAGATGGCGGTGGACATGAAGATGGTCATGCCCGACGGCCAGGCCATGAACATGGCCATGAAGATGAAGAACGTCGAAGACAAGCGGATCGAGATCCTCGAGGCCGACGGCAGCGGACCCAGCAAGATGAAGCTGACCTACGAGGATCGCAGCGAGTCGATGGAGATGTTCGGCACGCCCCAGTCGCAGCCCAATCCGGTCAACGGCCAGACCTACGTGCTCACCCGCGGCCTCGGCAGCACCGTCGAGTCCGAGCCCGCGGCGACCGGCGCGGTGCTCGAGGAGGTCCGCGACGAGTTCGACGACCTCGCCAACCTGCGCTCCTTCGTCTCCAACCTGCAGTCGACCAAGGTGCCGGTGGGCGAGGAGGTCGACCTGGCCATGCTCATGAAGGCGGGCCTGCTCGGCGGTGGCAGCATGGCGCCGGGGGTCGACCTGGAGAAGGGCGTCATGAAGCTGACCGGCACCCGCAAGGTCGACGGGGAGGAGTGCGGCGTGTTCTCGGTCGAGATGGTCATGAAGGGCACCGACCCCGCCACCAACATGGTCATGACCATGGAGATGAACGGCGAGATCCTGGTCAGCGTCGACAAGGGCTGGCTGCGCAAGATGGAGTTTGCAGGCCCGGTCACGATGAGCGGCTCCACGACCGAGGGCGGCGTCACCATGAACATGGAAGCCACGGGAACCTTCAGCATCGTCACGACTCTGAAGGACGCCGGGAAGTAGGCTCCGCGCAGGCGCCGACGGTGCCGGGGGGCCCATGGGAGCAGCGACCACCACCCTCTTCGTCGCTGCGGGGCTCATGGCCTCCACGGTCGACGACCGCCTCGCCTCGCCCCTGCTCTACCGGGCGTGGGGCCCGTCGCTCGCCGTCGGTCTCGACCGCCCCGGCGACTGGTGGGTGCAGGCGCGGCTCGGCGGCGGAACGCGCTGGTCGACACCGATGGGCCACGGCCGCCGCCACATCTCGCTCGAGAGCGAGGACCCGTTCACCGGCGAGACCTCCACCCGGGATCTCGTGCTTCCCTCCCGCGGCTTCGAGTTCGGGGCCCACGCGTCGGTGCTGCGTCGGGCAGGCCCGCTGTGGGTCGGTCCGAGCCTTCGGGTCGAGGGTCGCTACACCGGATCGGGACACGTCCTCGGGTCGTGGGGCGACGGCGAGCTGGGCCTCGAGGCCACCGTCTTCGGCGTGCACCGCGCGCGGGGACTGGCGCTGCAGGGAGGCGCGTCGGCCCACCTGCTCGGCGTCGTGACCCGGATGCCCTTCGACCTCAACCCCCTCGTGCACGACCGCTCCGTGCTGGGCGGCTTCTTCTCCGAGGGCACCCGGGTGACCACCCCCCGCGGCCACCAGGCCCTGCGCGTGTCCGGCCGCCTGCAGCGCGACCCCGAGGGCGGCCGCAAGGCCCAGCCCTTCGTCGGCCTCGACCTGTCCGTCGTCTCCGACCGCTCCCCCGAGCCCCTGCTCCGCACCCGCGGGGTCGTGTGCCTTGGCTACGGCCGCGTGCCGGCCCGAGGTGTCCGATGAGGCGCCTGCTGCCACTCCTGCTCGCCGGGTGCGCGTCGCCGAGCCCCGAGGACGTGGTCGAGCACGTCTGGGCCGACTTCGACGCCCGCTACGCCACCTTCGAGGTCCGCGGCGTCGACTGGGACACCGCCCGGGACGAGGCGCTGGCCGACCTCGCCGCCAGCGACCGATCCGACGCCGCGCTGGAGGAGGTGCTGCACGGCATGCTCGGCCGGCTCGACGACGACCACGTGCGCCTGCTCATCCCCGACCAGACCCAGCAGCTGTGGAGCGCCGGGGCCCTGAACGGCAGGCTGATGGACGACTTCGACCCCGAGGTCACCGACGCCCTGGTCGGGGACGTCACCACCACCCGGGACGCCGCCTGGGGCACCCTCGCCGGCGGCCGCCTCGCCTACCTCCGCCTGTCCCGCCTCAACCCGGGCGCCGAGGCCCAGGGATCCGCTTTCCTGGCCGATCCTGGCGAGGTCGAGGGCCTGGTGCTCGACCTGCGCGGCAACGGTGGGGGCTTCCCCTGGCACGGCGAGCACGTCGTCGCCCACCTCTTCGACCAGGACGTGGTCTACGCCCGCCACCGCGCCCGCACCCCAGACGGCGGGTTCACCGACTGGACTGACGCGGACGTCGACGCGCTCGGCACCCACCCCGACCTCCCCGTCGCCGTGCTCCACCACGCGTTCACCGTCAGCGGCGCCGAGCAGACCGTGCTCATGCTGCGCCAGCGCGGACCCACCACCACCCTGGGCGCGAACAGCGCGGGGGCCTTCTCCGCGACCGGGTGGCGCGACGCCCCCAACGGCTGGATCTACGCCCTGCCCACAGAAGACGTGCGCGATGCCGACGGGACCAGCCATGCCGGCGTCGGCCTGATCCCCGACGTGCCGGTCGAGGTGACGAAGCAGGACGTGCTCGACGGCACCGACCCGCTCCTCGACGCAGCCATCGAGGTGCTCACCGCGAGCGACTGATCACGGCTCCCCGCGGCCGAGGTCCCGCCGCTGGTCCGGTCGCAGGAAGAGCGCCCCGTCGAGCCGAGCCCCGCGCGCGCTCGCGTCGCGCACGTCAGCACCGGTGAAGTCGGCGAGGGAGAGGTCCAGTCCGTCGAGCCGCGCGCCGATGAGCAGCGCCCCACGCAGGCTGGCCCCGCGCAGGTCCTTGCGGGTCAGGTCCTTGCCGATGAGGTCCTTGCCGGCGAGATCGAGGCGCGGTCCGGGCGAGGCGCTGCGCAGGCGCTCGCTGGCCGTTCGAAGGAGCGGCGCGGCCCGGCTCCTCACCGCGTCGACGTCGAGGGTCGCCAGGTCCTCCAACGCGCCGGAGCACACGGCCTCGACCCCGGCGAGCGCGGCGTCGATGCTGGCATGGAGCGGGTCATCCGCCAGGCGGGTGCGGGCCTCGTGCAGGTAGAAGAGGAGCTCGTGCAGCGCACGCATCCGGGCGAAGGCCGCGAACAGGGTGGCCGAGAAGGCAGGGTGTTCGCGCCAGGTCCGCTCGCCCGCAGCCCTCGAGACCCGCACGCCCGCGCCGAGGCAGTCGAAGCGCACGCACCCGCGGAAGCCCAGGGCGGGCAGGGCGTCGTGCACCCGGCAGCGGAAGTCGGGGTCGAGGTTGCTGCAGGGCACCCCGGGGGGCTTGTCGATCGGGAAGTCGGCCGAGCGGGAGAACCCGGTCGCCACGCAGCACAGTCCCTGACAGCGGGAGCAGTCGGTGACGAGCTCGTCGGCGGTCGGGATCACGCGAGCCGGTCCCGTGCTTCCATCAGGGCGAAGCCGAGCAGGTTCTGACCCCGCCAGCCGCTGGGATGGGTGTTCGCCGCCCGCTCCGCGCCCAGGCCGATGCCCCAGATCCGGTCGCGAGGCGCAGCCTCGACCAGCACCCGCGCGCCGGTGCCCAGCAGGTAGGACCGGAAGTCCTCCCGGGAGGCGAACTTGTGCACGTTGCCACGCACCACGAGGTCGAAGCGGTGGGCGCTCCACGCGGCGTCGTCGAACCCGCGGACCTGGCGGCCGAGCGCCTTCGCCTCCTTGGGGCTGCCGCTCTGAAGGATCCGGGCCCGCATCTCGTCGTCGCCGAACAGGGCCGCCTTGCCCGCCATCATCCAGTGCTCGGCGGTGGCGAAGCGCTCGCCGTCCACCTCGAAGGGAGCCGGGAACCACTGGCTGAAGACCCAGGATCCGAGGTCGGCGCCCGCCTTGCGGGTGTGCCCCCAGAAGAAGAGGTACTTCACCGGAGATCCGGCGTTCACCGCCGCGATCAGCTGCTCCATCGTCCGCGCGTCCACCGCTCGCATGGTCCCCTCCGGTGCTGCTTCGGGGTCTGTAGCGGCGAGTCGCGGTCACGCCAGCTACCGTGGGCGGCGAGGGAGGAGCGATGTGGATGATCCTGCTCGCGGGACTGGCGTCCGCGGAGTCCGAGCCGTGCCCGGAATACTGGGCGGACGACGCGGCGATCCTGCTGCCACGAGACGGCGACGTGTTCCACACGCCCGCTGACGGGGTGATCGCTGCAGCGCTGAACGTGAGTGGCAGCGACCAGTGCAGCGCCCAGCCGGTCCCCCTGTCCCTGACCCTCGCGCCGGAGGACCAGCCGGACGCCGCGACCGCGCTCACGATCCCGCCGCGCGGGGCTGCGCCGTTCGGCTGGGCGGCCCACGGCCTCGAGCCCGGCACCTACCTGGTCCGCTTCGAGCGCAACGACACCGAGATCCGCGAGTTCCTCGTCGTCGACGACCTGCCGACCGACGACCCTCCGAGCACCCATCCACCGCTGACCCGCGTCTTCGTGGACGGCATCGAGCTGTACTCCGGCACCTGGACCGCGGTGAGTCCGGAGTTCGACCAGCCCGCCACGACGGACGTCCTGGTCGAGGCAGAGCTGGTCCGCGAGTCCGAGGCCCGGATCGTCGGCGCTGGCGCAGCTCGAGACATCGATGGCCAGGCGTACATCGACACGTACGCCGCGGCCCTTCCCGCCGACGACGTGCCCGAGCTCCCCTGCCTGCGCGCCCGCTACGTCTCCCTCGCCGACGTGCCGGGCCCCTGGTCCGAGCCCGTCTGCGCCACCCCGGAGACCACGTTCACCGAGCGCACCGGGTGTTCGACGTCCGGTGGGTCCCCGATCGGCTGGCTCGCCCTGGCGCTGCTCCTGCCGCTCGTGCGGAGGCGCCGATCTTGCGCCCCTGCAACCTCCACTTCACACCCGCCGGACCTCCCGCTACCCTGACCGTGGAGGTGGAGGATGGCTGGACGCGCACGAGCCCGCGGCTGCGGGCTGTTGGGGTGTGCCTTGATCACGGCGGCCGCCTCGCTCGGCTGCGGTCTCTTCTCGCCGCCCCCGCCCCGAGACGACGACGGCGACGGCTTCATCAACGCCGACGACTGCGACGACAACGACGCCAGCACGAACCCGAGCGCGTCCGAGCGCTGCAACGGCCGCGACGACGACTGCGACGGGCAGGTCGACAACAACGCCACGGACGCCGAGACCTCCTACGCCGACCGCGACGGCGACGGCTTCGGCGACCCGGCCGCCACCACCAAGGCCTGCTCGCCTCCGCCCAGTCACGTCACCAACGACCGCGACTGCGACGACGTCCGCAAGGACGTGCACCCCGGCGCCACCGAGTACTGCGACGGGCTCGACAACGACTGCAACGGGAGGGTCGACGACGACGCGGTCGACCTGGTCACCTGGCACGCCGATGCCGACGGGGACGGCTTCGGCGACCCCGACAGCACCACCGCCGCCTGTCGGGCGCCGGACGGCTACACGGCCAACGACCGCGACTGCGACGACACCCGCGCCGACGTGTCCCCCGAAGCGCCCGAGATCTGCGCGGACGGCGCGGACAACGACTGCCTCGTCGACACGCCCGACGACTGCGCCTTCGGCACCCACCTCCTGCAGACCACCACCGCCACCCTGCTTCCCCGCGGCGTCGACGACCAGCTGGGCTTCAGCGTGGCCGGGGTCGGTGACATCGACGACGACGGCTACGACGACCTCCTCGTCGGCAGCCCCGCGCTGTCGGTCCTCCGGGACGGCGGGTTCATCGTCCGCGGTCCCCTCACCGGCCGCCAGGACGTGGCTGTCGCCGGCGACCTGCTCGACGTCGGCGAGGACCCCGGCCAGGCAGGGTGGTCCGTCGCGGGCGGCGATGCGAACGGGGACGGCTACGCCGACATCGTGGTGGGCGCTCCCACCGCCACCGAGGCCTCCCTCGCGCCGGGTCTCGCCTCCCTCCGGTTCGGACCGGACGTGGTCGACTGCGAGCCGTACTGCAAGGGCGCCACCCTGCTCGGTGAGGCGGACGGGGACCGCGCCGGCGCGGCGACAGCCCTCGGCGACGTCACCGGCGATGGCCTGGACGACGTGGTCCTCGGCGCACCGGGCGCCGCCACGAACGGCCGCGTCTACCTGGTCCAGGGGCCGCCCACCGGTCGGGTGCTGCTGGCCGACGCCCGCGCCCACCTCGACGGCGCGACCACGGGCGGTGCCGCGGGGAGCGAGGTCGCGGTCGGCGACCTGAACGACGACGGCCGGGACGACCTCGTCGTCGTCGACCTGCGCGACGGAGATGGGGCGATCTACGTCGTCTTCGGCAGTGTGCGCGGCGCCGTGTCCCTCGACGACGCCGACGCGCGGCCCACCCTGGATCCCGACCTGGGCGCCCTGCACGCGGCGACCGGCGACGTCAGCGGCGACGGCGTGCCCGATCTCGTCGTCTCCGCCGAGCGCGACGCAACCTCCCCCGCCACCGACGTGGTGTGGGTCTTCACCGACGCCTCCACCGGCGAGCTGGGTCCGGCAGACGCCAGCAGCACGGTGAGCAGCGCGCAGGTGTGGGCAAACGGGGGGGCCGTGGTCGCCGCGGGCGGGGACTTCAACCGGGACGGCCGCGGAGACCTCCTGGTCGGGGCCATCCGCGCCGAGACCTGGCTCCCCTCGGACGACGCCGTGCTCTTCGACCAGGCAGGCTCGGTCTATGCGCTCGCCGGCCCCATCGCTGACGGCCGCGTCGAGCTGACCACCGCCACGGCCCGCCTGATCGCCCCCGAGCTGCGCGATCTCGCGGTCATGTCCATCGCGTTCGGCGGCGACCTCGACCGTGACGGCTACGACGAGATCGTCATCGGTGCGCGCCGGCACTCGGGCGTCTACACGAACGGCGGCGTCGTGTGGGTGACCTCGGGCGCGGGCCTCTGACGGAACAGCGGCCCGGTACCGGACACTTCGCCGTTGATCCTCGCGCGGAGATCGCCGAGAGTTGGCGACCTGACTGGGAGGTCCGATGAGCCAGGCGATGTTGGTCACCTGTTCCACCTGCGGCACCGAGGTCGCGAGCAGCGAGTCCTACTACTCGGACGACGGCCGCACCGTGTGCGGGCACTGCCGCGGCATGCAGGACGCCGAGAACACCGAGCGGGCCGGCGAGGAAGAGCAGGCCGAGGGCGGCGCCTTCGCCTTCGAGCGGAACTCCATGAACTGGGGCGTCGCCGGCGGTGCGCTGGCGATCGTCATCGCGGTGGCGTGGTTCTTCGGCGGCCTCC
>CALATR010001318.1 GCA_937891875.1 uncultured Pseudomonadota bacterium
CGGGCGTGTGGCCGTGGGTCGGCACCAGGCGGCCGGTGGGCTTGTGGGCGCAGATCCCGCTCCAGCCCGCGGGGATCCGCACCGAGCCGCCGATGTCGCTCCCCAGACCCAGTGCCGCGCCGCCGACCGCGAGGATCGCCGCTTCCCCACCAGACGATCCGCCGCAGGTGTGGGTCGGGTCCCACGGGTTGTTGGTCCGCCCGTAGACCTTGTTGGTGGTCTCGGCCCACAGCCCGCCCTCGGGGCCGTTGGTGACGCCCAGCACGATGGCGCCCGCGGCGCGCAGGCGGGCGACGGTGACGGCGTCGTCGTCGGCGATGGTGCCCCGGCGCACGGCGAGCCCGGCGGTGTTGGGCATGCCCTCGACCCGGAGGAACTCCTTGATCGTGACCGGCACGCCCAGGAGCGGAGGGTGGGGACCGGGCTCTCGGAGCGCCGCCGCCGCCGCTTCGGCCTCCGCGCGGGCGCGCTCGAAGCGATGTGCGACGACGGCATTGAGCGTTGGATTCCACGTGTCGATACGAGCGATGTGTTCTTCGACCACTTCACGTGGATCGGCCTGATCGGCGCGGTACGATCGGGCCAGCGCGGCGGCTCCCGCGGTGTTCGGCCATGTCGATGCCATGGATGCTCCTGCGCCGGTACGCTACCGGATCCGCTGACTCAAGCCAGATGTTGCCGCGCCGATAGCCCATGTGAACCCTGGAGGATTCATGCCCGCTCCAGCCCTTCTGGAC
Source organism: uncultured Pseudomonadota bacterium (assembly GCA_937891875.1). Taxonomy (GTDB): domain Bacteria; phylum Myxococcota_A; class UBA796; order UBA796; genus REDI01. The sequence continues at coordinate 738 of CALATR010001318.1, forward strand.
CTGTCCCGCCTCGAGATCGCCCTCGGCGGGGATACCTCGATGATCGGGGACATCCTGGAGATGTACGAGTCCACTGCACAGGCTGACCTCGACGCCCTCGCCGACGCGCTGAAGGCCGGTGATGCCCTGGGTGGCACCCGCAAGGCCCACTCGCTCAAGGGCGCCAGCGCCAACGTCGGCGCGGATCAGGTGGCGGCCATCGCGGCGGACATCGAGCACGCCTGCCGGGACGGCCACGTCGCCCAGGCTGCGGCGCGCCTCGCCGATCTCACCTCCACCTTCGACCAGACGCTGCAGGCGAGCCGCGCGCACCGGGCGGCGTGATGGACGCCGCCGAGAAGCGCGAGTTCTCGCGGGTGAACCTGCGGGCCACCGCCAGCCTCGACCTGCCCGACGGCACGACGGCGGTCGGCGATGTGCTCGATCTGTCGATGAAGGGCATTGCCGTGCGCAGCGCGCTCCAGCCCGAGCTGGACACCGAGGGTCAGGTCGCCATCGTGTTCGGCGACGGTCCCGAGCCGCTCGTGATACGCGGCCACGGCAAGGTCGTGCGCAGCAGTCCCCAGAGCTTCGCCATCGAGCTCGATGAGCTGGAGCTGGACAGCTACCACCACCTCCAGATGCTGGTCGTCTACAACGGCGATGCGCCCAGCCAGATCCAGGAAGAGATCGACAACCACGTCGGTCTGCGCAAGCGCTGATCAGCGAGGCCACACACCCGTGTCGACGAAGGCGCGGGTGGCGGCCAGGAGTGCAGGCGCCTCGATGTCGATGCCGTCGGGCAGTGGACCGGCGAGCAGGCGCTCTCCGCGGGCGAGCAGCACCTCCGCGGCGCGCACATTGCCCTGGTGGCGGCGCAGCCAGCACGCGGCGACCGCGATGAGCCCGACGAGCACCGGCGTGCGCGGATCATCTCCGTGCCGCAGCGCCTTCCACGCCTGCTCCAGCGCCTCGTGGCAGGCCCAGAAGTAGCGGTGCTCCAGCAGGTCCAGGCCGCGCAGGATGCAGGTATCTGGCGGATCTTCGGGCGACAGTCCCGCGCCGCCGTGGTCGCAGTCGCGGGGGTGGGGACCCTCGCCGGGCACGTAGCGCCAGGCCGGCAGGGGGCGCTGCAGGCGCAGGGGCGGGGGCTGGGTGGGGGCGGGGATCAGGGCCGCCTCTCGCCGCGGACGGTGACCCGCAGGCCGGTCGGTTCTTGAAGCGCAAACTCCACGACCCAGCCCGACCGTCGGGCGACCTCGTTGGTGATCACCAGACCCAGGCCGGTCCCGCGCGGGCGGACGTTGCCTTCGAGGAACGTGGCACGCTGCAACGACGCGAGCTGGGCTTCGGGCACCCCAGGACCATCGTCGGCAACGGTCAGCTCGAACGTCGTGTCGTCGGCGTCCAGCAGCACGGCCACGTGACCGCCACTGGGAGCGTGCAGCACGGCGTTGTGGACCAGATTCGACAGGGCGCGCTCCGCGAGGTCCGGCAGGCCGCGAGCCTTGACCGGATCGTCGGGTACGGAGACGTCGACGGACACGTCGCGCTGGCGCCCGAGTGCAGCGAAACGCGAGCCCAGGCGCTCGACGATGTCGTGCAGGTCGCAGTCGGATTCGGCAGGCGACAGGCCGAGTCGCAGGCGCGTGGCCTGGTGCAGGTTGTCGACCAGCTGGCTGACGTAGGCGACGTCGCTCACCGCGCGATCCATCGGTGTCCCGACGCCACCCGGGCTGGACGCAGCCGCTTCGCCGACGGCGAGCTGGAGGGATGCGAGCGGCGTTCGGAGATCGTGGGCGATCTCGGCAAGGTGACGCTCCAAGGCCTCGTTTCGATGCTGGAGGGCCTCGCGATCGGCGACGATGCGGGCGTGCGAGCGCTCGAGCACGTCGGCGATGGCGTGCAGGTCGTCGCGGACGCGATCGACCGGTGGAGCGAACGCGTCAGTGCCCACGTCCGCTGCGGACACTCGCAGGCGGGCGATCCGGCGCGTCAGGGGGCGCACGGTGAACACGAGCTGGAGCACGAGCACGACGATGCCGGTGATGGCGATGCCGGCGAGCAGGGTGAGCATCGCGGGAGCGACCACACCTTCCATCGGTGGGTGGAACGACAGGGCGATCAGTGCGCAGGGGCCGCCATCGCCCGTGCGTCGGACGGTCAGGCGGGCGTCGCCCTGGTCGCCGGTCCAGGTGCCCTTGGCCAGGGCCACGGCAGCAGCGCCCTCCGGGAGAGGGAAGGCCTGTGGATTCAGCGAGGTTCCTTGTCGATCGTAGCCGTACGCGAACACGGCACCCAGGGTGTGCTCCGACCATCCCGCGGGATCCGCATGGCAGGCCTGCACGCTCTCCGCCGGCAGGGCGATGCCGTCCGCAGCGCTGAGGTAGGTCTCCACCGCGACCCACGCGCTCATGATGACCAGGATCACCGCGACCACCGCGGAGACGAGCGCACCCAGGAGGATGCGGGTGGGCATGGCGCGGAACATCAGCGGGCCTCCGGGTCGAACCGGTAGCCGATCCCCCAGACGGTCTTGATGTGCACGGCGTCATCACCCAGCTTGCGCCGCACCCGAGAGAGGTGGCTGTCCACGGTGCGGTCCTGCGGCGTGCCCTCTTCGTCCAGGGCGCCCTCGGCCAGCTGTCGGCGGGAAACCGCCCGTCCGGGGCGCTCGACCAGCCAGGCCAGCACGTTGAACTCGTGGCCCGTGAGCCCCAAGGACGCGCCGTCGCGACGGGCGTCGCGTGCGTCCAGGTCGACCTCGACCGAGCCGACCAGCACGCAGCGGTGGGGGACCTCATCGGGCAACGCCAGGCGGGCACGCAGGCGGGCCACGATCTCCTCGATCCAGAAGGGCTTGGGCACGAAGTCGACCGCGCCCAGGCGGAAGCTCTCCAGGCGAGACGTGAGCTCGGACCGGGCAGACAGCACGATGACGGGGGTCGAGACCCGACCCGACATGGCGGCGAGGACCTGGTGGCCGTGGCGGCCGGGCAGCATGAGGTCCAGCACCACCACCTCATGCGCCGCTTCCAGTGCGAGCCGGGTGCCCTCCTCTCCGTCCATGGCGATGGTGACGTCGAACCCGGCGCGGGAGAGACCGGTGACGAGGCCCTGGATCACAGACAGATCGTCCTCGATGACGAGGACCTTGGGGCGAGCACGGGTCGGGAGCGGTTCCACGGTGGTCATCGTACTGGCTCCGGCGCGGTGAGGGCGCCCTCGAGGGCTCGCAGCTCCAGCTGGGCTCGGGCCAGCGCGATGACGGCGTCCAGGTGATCGAGCTCGGCGGACTGGCGCGCCTCTCCGGCTTCGAGGAGCTGGTCCAGTCGCTTGGTGCCTTCCTCCACGCGGACCTGCTCCGCGTCCTCCGTGCGGCGGGCCACCGCCACCCGCGCCGCCGCCAGCTCCACGTCCTCCCTCGCGGAAATGACGCTCCGAACGGCACTTCGCACCTCGCTCTCCACCTGGCGATCGGCGTCCTCCAGGAGGAGATCTGCGCGCACCACCTCGGCACCCGCAGCATCCACCTGGGCGGCGGCCGCGCGGCCAGCCAGTGGCACGGCGAACTGCAGTCCCGCGCCGTAGGTCGGAAAGGCGCTCTCCTTGGCGAGGCCCGTGATGGCGTCGCCGACATCTGTCTCCAGGCTGCCCACGCTGCCGGTGCCGATGAGCGTGAGCGTGGGCGCACGAGCCTGCCTCGCATCCCGCTGGCTCGAGCGCGCGATATCTCGCTGTAGACGCGCCTTCGCGAGGTCTACGTTTCCGGTTCGCGCCCACGCCAGGTGCGCCTCCAGGTCCAGGGTCTCCGCCCCGTCCAGCACGCCGTCACCGGTCGGGACCAGCTTCTCCTCCAAGGGAAGCCCGAGCAGCACGGCCAGCGTGTCCGACGCGCGGTCCAGCGCGTCGCGCGCGGCGATCACTTCGCGCGCCCCCTGCAGGCGATCCACGGTCACCCGGTCGCGCTCGAGC
>CALATR010001319.1 GCA_937891875.1 uncultured Pseudomonadota bacterium
CCGCCAGAGCCGCGAGGGACGACGAGGACCCGCTGACCGGCAGATGCGAGCCCCCATTCTTGTTCCGCTTGCGCGCGATCGCGAAGCGCTCGAAGATGAGGGCCTGGTCCTCCGGCGTCATACCAATGCCGGTGTCGCTCACCTCGAGGACGAGCTCGCCGGCCTCGGTGCGCACGTCCAGCCGGACCTCGCCCTCCCGGGTGAACTTCACCGCGTTGCCCATCAGGTTCAGCAGGATCTGCCGCAGGCGGGTGGGATCTCCAACAATCCAGTCGGGAACGCTCTCGTCGATGTTGGCGGAGAGCGTCAGTCCCGCCCGCTCGGCGCGGGGAGCGAGGGTACGCATGACGGGGGCGACGACTGCCGGCAGGCTGCACGGCACGTCCTCCAGCTCGACGCCCCCCGCCTCGATGCGGGACACGTCCAGGACGTCGTTGATGACGGCGAGCAGGAGGTCACCGCTGGACTCGACGGTCTGGATGAGATCGCGCTGCTCCCCGTCCAGCTCGGTCGTGGAGAGGAGCTGCGCTGCGCCCAGCACGCCGTTCATGGGGGTGCGCAGCTCATGGCTCATGGTCGCGAGGAAGACCGACTTGGCGCGCTCGGCCTCTCGAGCCCGCTCCGCCTCGCACCGTGCGACCTCCTCCGCCGCTCGAAGATCCTGGTTGATCGCACGGAAGCGCCGATCGCTCTGCTCGATGACGACCCGGACGGCGAGGGCGCAGGCCGCCATGAAGAGCATGAGCAGCATGCGATCGGCGAGGGCGAAGGAGTCGATGGGGGAGTCCGACAGGGAGGCGATGCCCCACTGACCGATCATCCCGAGGACGGACGCCACGGTCCACAGGGCCCCCCCGCGCGACCCGGTCAACATGGCTGCAACCAGGGGCACGGCCGCGAACCAGGAGCCGGCCGACTCGACGTCGGCGTCGTCGATGAGCGTCGCGTTGACTGCGAAGAAGATGAGTGCGGTGAGGCCGTGGGCCGCGATCCTGTGCCATCCCAGCCAGGCCTGCAGGACCGGCAGGATCAGCGCCACCGCCAGGGCCGCCCCGACGAACACGTTGTCCAGGTGCTGACCGGTCGTGGCGTTGAGGACCATCACGCCGATGGACACCGGGGTCAGCAGCAGGGTCGCCCCGACTACGAAGGCACGGTCTCGTCGCTCGAAGGGGTCGGCGTCGGGCCCCAGTCCCCCGGCGGCCACCCAACGGATGATGCCCAAGGGTCCTCCACGGTCCGGATGTCGGTTCGCGGCCGGCTTACTTGAGACCCCCGCTCCGGCGAGCTCAGGCGTCGCCGCCGAAGAGCCAGGAGAAGATCCCCTTGCGCTTCGGCTTCTCCTCGGTGGGTGTTGGGGGTGTGACCCGCGCGAACCCCACCACCTCGCCGTCCTGGACCAGGAAGGGCAGAGGAGACAGCTCGGTGCCCTCCTCGCTGGCGTCGTCGAAGCGGCCTTGGGTGATCGCGAGGAAGACCGCCGTGTTTGCAGCATCGGCCTCCATGACCAGCAGCATGCCCTTCGCGGGCACGCTGGCGTAGAGGATGTCGGCGTCGAGGCGCTCCTGCAGCTCCCGCATCCAGGCGTCGTCGAGGATCTTCTCGGCGGCGTAGAAGCTGCCGGTGGTCGCGAGCACGGTGCGCCCGTCGAGGTCGACCTCCTCCAGCGTCACGTCCACGCTCGCGAGGTTCTGGCGCACCTCGGCGCGCAGTGCGTCGAAGTCTGTCTTCGAGCCGTCTTCTGGAGGAGGCAGGTACTGGAAGGTGTGCGGCCGGTCGTGGCCGTAGGCGACGAGCGGCACGGCGAGCGCGCCCTCCCCGCGGATGAGCGGCTCGTGC
>CALATR010001320.1 GCA_937891875.1 uncultured Pseudomonadota bacterium
CTTTGACACCTAGCAGTCCTGGAAGACACAAGTCTCCAGCTTCGGCCGGCCAGGGAGCGGTCGAGCCGCAGGAAGTCGGCCGCAATCCTGACGATTCTGGTATTCGAGGGGTGTCCCGGGCGGAGTGGCTTCGGTCGGGGGCTGCACCCGAGTCGAACGGGGTGGATCCGCCGCCGGAGGACTGGGGACTGGAGACTGGGGACTGGAGACCGAGCCGCCACTCCCCTGGCCGCAGCGACGCGACTTCCCGTCAGTGGATCGGTGCCCGCCACTCCCCTGGCCGCGGCCACGCGACTCCCCGTCAGCGGATCGCAGCCCGCCACTCCTTCGCTCGCAGCACCCCGACCCCCGTCCCCGCTACTCGAAGCGCATCCACAGGCCGCCGCACTGGTACACCATGCCAGTCGTCGGTCCGTCCAGCGCCTCTTCCTCGGTCACCGGCACCATCTTCCGCGTCCGCCGGTCCTTTCGCTCCAAGGGTGCTCGGAGGTGGAAGCGGGTGCCGCCGCGGATGGCCTCGACGTGGACTGCGGCGCGGCTCGGGGTCGCGACGAACTCGCCCGACGAGGTCAGGCAGACCCGGGCGTTGCGGTAGAAGCCGCGGCGACCGCGGGGCTGCTCGCGGAGCACGACCGCGGTCGCGCGGGAGAGCTGCCGCTCGCTGCCGGCGACCCGGACCGTGAGGTCGGGATCGAAGTCATGTCCGCGGAGGAAGCCCAGGATCACGAAGATCAGGAGGAGGAGCAGCAGCAGGCCGAGCAGCCAGGGCCACCAGCAGGTGAACCAGGAGACGGCCTCGACCTGGAACGTCAGGGGCACGCGGACCGGGCCGCCCTCGACCAGCGGGTGGTCGACCGCGAAGGTGATCGCGGTGGCCTCGGTGCTCGCCAGCTCGCCGCAGCAACCGGGGGCGCGGGCGCAGACCCGGAAGCGGTCGGTGTCGCTGTGGTCGAGGATCTCGCCGTCGGGCCCCAGCGGGGTGACGCCGAGCACGATGTCGGCGGGCACGCCCTCGAAGCTGGGCGTGATCGGCATGCCGGCCGGACGATCGCCGGTGAGCAGGACCTCTCCGCACCGCTCGGTCGCGCCGCGCTGGCCCTTCCAGCTGCCGAGGTCGAGGGGAGGGGCGGTGGCGCGGAACTGGGGCGGGCGCACCACGGCGAGGTCGTCGCGGGTGCGCTCCTCCATCCAGTCGTTGCGGAAGGTCAGCGTCACCGTGGCCCGGGTGTCGACCGCCTCGACCGGGGCGGTGATCTTGCCGGAGAACCTGCCTTCTCCCTCGTGAGTCAGCTGGACGTCCTCGCCGCCGATCCGCGCGGTGACGGTGAAGCCGTCCTCGCTGAAGAAGGTGGGGTCGTCGACCCGGGTGCCGCGGAAGTCGAGCCAGCCGCGGACCTCCAGCTCGGTGCCCGCGATGACCTCGTCGGGGAGCTCGATGCGGGCGGCGAGGTCGTAGCGGAGGATGACGCCGTAGGTGACGTCGCCGCGGCCACGGTCGAGGCGCAGGGTGACCTGATCCTCGGTGGTGGGGTCGTGGGGCAGGCGCCAGGTGTCGTAGTGGATCGCCGGGGGCTTGCAGGTGGCACAGCGGTTGTCGCCGCTGACCTTGGCCGGCGCCTCCCCGTCGGCGGTGGTGAGCCCGGCGACGAAGGGACCGGTGGGGCCTTCGCCCGCGACCGCGACCAGCACCTCGGTGACGTAACGACCGACCCGGAAGGTGCGGGACTCGCCGGGCTTGAGGCGGCCAGACTCGGGCTTGCTGCCGAGCGCCCTCGCCCAGGCCACGGTCATCGCGTCGACCAGGTCCTCGGAGCGACCGACCCGCACCGCGTCCTGCTCCTCGATGACCACCTGCCGGAGAAAGCCCATGGCGGCGGTGGGCAGGTCCCCGTCCATCTCCCCGGGGAGCACGCCCAGGGCGACCACGTCGAACGGCATCGGGCGCCGGTCCGTGCCCAGGATCTGCGGGCCCCGGGCGGGGTCGTGGTAGTCGGTGGGCATGCCGTCGGTGAGGAAGACCAGCAGGCGATCGGTACGCGGGCTCGCCTCCAGGATCTCCCGCGCCCGGGTCAGGGGCTCCACGTAGGGGGTCGTGTTGTACAGGCCCATGTCGCGGATCGAGCCGGGGTCGCCCGCGGCGATCTGGGGGCCGTGCATGGGCACGATGGTGAGCCGATCGTCGGTGCCCCGGACCAGGCCCTCGAGGATCAGCGCCGCCAGCTGGGCGCGGCGGTCCGGGTCGGAGGGGGGGCGCTGCCGGCCGCCCCAGCCGTACTTGCGGCCCATGGACAGGGAGTTGTCGATGACGACCACCACCTCGGTGCCGTCTTCGGCGCGGGCGGCGTCGGGCGCCAGGGAGAGCCAGGCAAAGATCGCCAGGATGAACGCGAGGAATCGGGCGGAGGGCCTCACAGCCACCCACCCATGATCGCCGCGGTGAGGAGCACGGCGACCACGAGGCACACGAACGCGCCCGAGATGTAGAGCATGTTCATGTCGATGGCGCCGTCTTCGTCCTTCTTGTCGGCCTTGGGGTCGTCCGGTCCGGGCGGCGTGCGGCGGCGGCGTCCGGTCGCGCCGGGCCAGGTGTTCTCCTCGGTGCGGTCGAGGTCGAGCAGGGGATCGGGACGTGGGGTGCTGCCCTCGCGCGGGAGCGCCGCCAGGGCGGGGGTGACCGGGTGGCGGTACACGACGACCGTGCAGTCGTCCTGGGTGCCCCGGGCAGTGGCGGCGGCGACCAGCTCTTCGACGGCGTCGTTGGCGGAGCGGTTGTGGACGGTCCGGGCGATGGCTTCGTCGTCGAGCACGTCGGACAGGCCGTCCGAGCAGAGCACCAGCGCGTCCCCCGGCTCGAGGCGCCAGGCGGAGGCCAGGGTCTCCGGGGCGTGGCCGGGCTCGCCGGAGCGCCGCCCGCCGAGGCAGCGGGTGACGACGTGGCCCATGCGACCAGAGGCTGCGTCCTCCCTGGAGAGTGCGCCCGAGGCGACCAGCTCCTCGATGAGCTTGTGGTCGGTCGTGTGGCCCAGGACCTCCCCGCCTCGGATGTGCACGCAGCGCGCGTCGCCGGCCCAGCCCACGTAGCAGTGGTCGTCGTGGATGAGGCTGACGACGGCGGTACAGCCCGGGCGTCCGGGGCCGGGATCGACCAGCTTGCGGCGCAGGGTGCGGTCGGTCGTGACCAGGGCCTCGGCGATGGTGTCGTGGTCGCCGCCCTCGCCCAGGCCCAGCTCGAGCTCGCGGGTCGCCAGGCGCGAAGCCTCCGCGCCCCGCCCCATGCCGCCCATGCCGTCGCAGACGATGAGCATGATGCCGCCGCTGCGGGTCGGCGCGACCACGAAGGCGTCCTGGTTCTCGTCGCGCTCCGGTGCGGGCACCGACCGGCCGTGGACCGTCCGCAGGGGCATCAGGCCTCCCCGTCGCGGCTGGCGTCGACCACCGAGGGCTCGTCGCGGGCGATCTGCACGACCAGCTCCAGGGACGGGCCGAGCATGACCAGGTCGCCGTCGCGGACCTTGACCCGCTCGCTGCGCTCCAGGCGCCGACCGTGGACCCAGGTGCCGTTGGCGCTGTCGGCGTCGCGAACGAAGACGTCGAGGTTGGGAAAGCACTCGAAGCGGGCGTGGCGACCGCTGATCCCGGCCAGGTCGACCAGCGCGTCGTTGCCTCGGGCAGCACCCACGGTGAGGCTGCCGACCGCGAGCGGGATCTCGCTCCCCACGAGGCCGGTGCCGCGGGTGACGATCAGCCGCACCGCCGCGTCCGGATCCACCGGCGCCAGGATGCGGCCGGGCTGCTCGGCCTCCTCGGCCGGTGCTGCCGGCGCTGCGGGGGCGGGCTCGGACGCAGGGCGGCGTCGACGGAGCAGCCAGGCGCTTCCGAGGCCGATGATCGCGAGCCCGGCAGCCACCCCACCGAGCGCGAGCCAGGGCGGACCGGCTGCCCGGGACGGTGCTATCGCGGGAGCCTCGGCGGCACAGCGGGGCAGGGCGGTTCCCAGGGGCAGGCGCGCCTCCAGCGGGCCCGTGGCGACC
>CALATR010001321.1 GCA_937891875.1 uncultured Pseudomonadota bacterium
CGACGAGCACGCCGACGACGGCAGGCCATGACCCGCCTCGGTGACCTGCTGGAGCTGGTCCAGGAACCCGCCCCCGACGACGACCCCCTGGTCGGGCTGCAGGATCTGGTGCCCGGACAGCTGCGCGTGGAGCAGGTCGGCGATCGCGAGCCGGCGTCCGACCCCGCGCGCGCTCGCCGCTTTCGACGGGGAGACCTGCTCTTTGGAGCACTTCGACCCGAGCAGGACAAGCTGGCGCTGGCCGACGTCGACGGCGCGTGTTCCCCGGAGATCCTGGTGCTGCGACCGCGCGCGCCTGGATCCGGAGCCGCCGGGCTCGCCCTCGCCGCCCTGGCCCACCCCTTCACCCGGGCCCGAGCCCGCCAGCTCACCCGGGGGACCCGCATGCCGAGGGTGCGCTGGCGCGACCTCGCCCGGGTGGCGCCTCCCCTGCCCCCGCCGGCCGATCACCAGGCCCTGGGCGAGGTCGTCGCCCTGCTGACCGCCCGGCTCGACGTGCTGCACGCCCGCGACCGCGCCGACGCCGACCTGCTCCGTGCCGCCCTCACCGCCGAGCGCAGCACCGCGCCCGGTCGCGTCGCCTGCGGACCGCGGCTCGGGGACGGAGCCACCCGCCGCGGCGAGGGGCTCCCACGGGGCAGCTCCCCGGACGACGTCCCGACCCTGGGGCTCGCCGATCTGCCTGGCAACGGCCTCGCCATTCATGCTCCGCCCCACTCGCCGGGCTCGGGCTCGCTGGTGCCGTTCGCCCGCGGGGATCTGCTGCTCCCGCTGCTCCGCCCCGGCTCGGGCAAGGTCGGCATCGCGCCGTTCGACGGGGTGGCCTCCGCCGAGATCCTGGCGTTGGAGCTCGATCCTCTCTGGCGGGTCGCGGTCGCCGCCTGGCTGCTCCTGCCCTCGACTGCGGCCGCCCTCGCCTTCCGCGCCACCGGCACCCGCATGCCGCGCGTGCCTCGAGAAGCGGCCTTGGACCTGCGGCTTCCACTGTGCGAGGACGGGGCACGGCGCCTGTCCGCGCTGGCCCCCCTCGTCGACCGCGCCCTGCACGCGCCCGATCACGCCCGCGCGCTGCATGCCCTGCGCGACACCGTCATCTGCCACGGTCTGCCTCCGCGCTGGTCCGAGCGGGTTAGCCGCGCCGTCAGCGTGCAGGAGGCGCCGTGAGCGAGTCGAAGGACGCCAAGCAGAAGAAGGCGAAGAACAAGGGCAAGCGCAAGGCGCCGGGCCTGATGTCCTTCGTGGTGTGGCGCCAGTTCTTCATGGTGCTGGGCGCGCCGGGCATCGCGACCGCGGCTGCCCACGTCTACAACGCCCAGGACAACTTCATCGCCATCCTGATCGGTGTCGCGGTGCCCAGCCTGGTGCACGGCCAGCTGTGGAAGTGGACCTTCGACTGGGCCGGCAGCGACCCCAGCGTGCTGCGCAACCTGCGCCTCGGCCAGATCGCCCTGGGCCTCATCCACTCCGGCCTGTGCGGCTGGGCGCTGTACCAGGTGGCGATCGGTGGCGTGCCCTGGGAGGGCGCCAGCTTCTACCACGGCCTCACCATCGCCGGCCTGGCCGCGGGCGTGTGGGAGACGGTCCGACCGGCGATGGAGCTGAAGGACCCGCCCGAGGTCAAGGAGGCCGAGGAGCGCAAGCGCCGCCGTGCCGCAAAGAAGGCGGCGGAAGCTGCCAAGGCCGCGGAGTCGGCCGACTCCGAGCCCAGCGGCACGAAGAGCGAAGAGCCCGTCGTCTGAGGGCGCCGCTGCCGCTCTGCGGCACCGCTGCAGCTCTGCGTCACCGTGGCGGACGAGTCGCCGCGGATGAGGTGCCTCGCCTCAGCCGCTGACGGACGCCGCCCGACACACGCCGCGGGTGGTCGCGTCCAGGAAGTCGAGGAGCTCGTCGACCTCGCCCTGTCCGCCGACCAGCGCGCGCGCCTGACGCACGCCCGTGCGCAGGGCGAGACCGCTGGTGAACACCCGGCGCCAGGCGGTCTTGAGGGCGCGGAGGCGCTCCGCCTCGATGCCCGCGGCGCGCAGCCCGGGGATGTTCAGGCCGAAGAGCCGAGCCCGGTCGCCCTGGGCCAGGGTGTAGGGCGGCACGTCCTGGGCACACAGGGCCCCCGCACCGACCAGCGCCAGCCGACCGATGCGGACGTTGGGGTGCAGACCGGCGAGCGCGCCGATCACCGCGTCGTCGCCCACCTCGACCGCGGCGGCCAGGGTGGCGGAGCTGGCGACCGTGACCCCGCTGCCCACGATGCAGTCGTGGGCGATGTGCGCGCCGGCCATCAGGTAGGTGCCATCGCCGATGCTCGTCGTGCCCCGACCGTTGCTGCTGCCGGCGTGCACGGTGACATGCTCGCGGATGGTGCAGCCGCTGCCGATCTCGACGCTCGTGTCCGAGCCGTCGTGCGCGCGATCCTGGGGCGGCCCGCCGATGCAGGCGTGGGCCGAGATCCGGCTCCCCTCGCCCACTCTGGTGTGGCCGTCGATCACTGCGTGAGGCCCGACGACGACGCCCGCCTCCAAGGTGACGTGTTGTCCGATGACCGCGTACGGCCCGATCTCGACGTCGCTGGCCAGGGTCGCCCCTTGCGCGACGATCGCGGTGTCGTGGATGCCCATGAGTCTCCCGTGCGTGCCCCGACTGTAGCGCGCGGGGAGCTGCATCGGGACCGGTGGGCTCAGCTGCCGTCCGCCGCCGCGGCCACTGCCATGAGCGTGCCGCTGGCGACGCGATCCTCACCGACATGGGCCGATGCTTCCAGGGTGACCATGCCCCGTCGGCTGCGCTCGAGGCGCGCGGACAGACGCAGGGTGTCCCCCGGGCGCACGGGCTTGCGGAACCGCAGCTTGTCGTAGCCGACCAGGTACACGGCGTGGCCGGCCTTGTCGGCGTCCCCGGCCAGCACTGCGATGGCCGCCGTCTGGGCCATGGCCTCGGCGATGAGCACGCCGGGCATCACCGCCTCCTGGGGGAAGTGGCCCGGCACCCAGAACGCGTCGGTGGGCACATCGTGCTCGGCGGTGGCCTCGACGCCAGGCTCGACGACGCGGGCGCGGTCGAGGAAGAGGAAGGGATCGCGGTGGGGCAGCAGCTCCATGATCCCGTCGCGGTCGAGCTCCACGACTACTTCCCGGAGTTGTAGGCCTGGATGACCGCGTCGGTCATGTCGACCACGTCGGCGCCGGCGTAGACGACGATGGCCTTGTCCACCACGAGATCGTAGCCCCGCTCCTTGGCGATGGCGCCCGACACGTTGCGCAGCTTGGCGTCCAGCTTCTGGAGCTCCTCCGCCACCTGGGCGTCCATCTCCTGCTGGTACGTCATCATGTTCTGCTGCAGGGTCTGCTGCTGCAGGTAGAGCTGCTGCTCGGCCTGACCGCGGGCGTCGTCGGTGAGGATGAGCTTCTTCTGCTCGTAGTCCTCGACCGCCTTCTGCAGCTGCTCCTGTTGGCGCTGCAGCTCGGCGAGCTTGCTGGCGTAGACCTGCTGCAGGCGCTTCTGGGCAGCCTGGGCCTCGTGGGACTGGGAGACCGCGCGCTCGAAGTCGACGTAGGCGATCTTGCCGGCGAGTGCGGGCGCGGACTGGAGCAGGGCCACCGCGGCGAAGGCGACGGCGGCGAGCACGAGGATCTTGCGGACGTGCGAGAGCATGGGCCCTCCCTAGAAGAAGCTGCCGATGGAGAAGTCGAAGACGGTCTTGCGCTCGCCCTCGCGGGGGCGGATGGGAATGCCGTACGCGAAGCGCAGCGGACCGATGGGCGAGAGCCAGCGGAGCTCACCGCCGAAGGCGAAGCGGAGCTTGGCCGGGTTGATGAAGCCCTCGCCGAACGGATCACCGAACGCGTTGCCCGCGTCGAAGAACAGGGCGAGCGAGATGCCCGCCTGGCGCACGATGGGGCTCTCGATCTCGAAGTTGTTGATCCAGGTCTGGGTGCCGCCGACCGCGAGGCTGGCGTCCACGGACGAGGGATCGTCGCTGCCGAGGCCGCGCAGGGTCGGGCCGAGGCTGAACCACTGGTAGCCGCGGACGGAGTTGATGCCGCCCGCCCGGTAGCGGTGGATGAACGGGATCACGTTGCCGTCGGTGGAGTGCACGTAGCCGAGCGTGGTGTTCATCCGGAAGACGAGCCAGTCGCTGTCCTTGATGAGCGGCTGGTAGACCCGGACGTTGCCGCGGATCTCGGCGAAGTTGAACTGACCGCCGAGCAGGTTGAGCACCTGGTTCGGACCGACCCGGAAGCCGCCGGACAGGCTGGCCGACGCGCTCATGTACACGCCCTGGGTGGGGCGGATGCGGTTGTTGCGCTTGTCGACGTTGAAGTTGAGGCCGACCGTGGACGTGAGGCCGTTGCGGTACAGGTCACCGCCGAGGAGCTGCTGGCGGTAGGTGTCCAGCGAGTTCAGGCCGACGTCCTCGAAGGTGTAGGACAGCGAGACCCGCATCTCGTCCCGCTGATCGATGTACCGACCGAACTCGAGCGAGCCGCCGCGCTGGTACTCGTCCAGGCCCTGGATGAAGGACTGGTTGATGTTGTACGCGTTCAGCCGCATCGTGTAGCGGGAGTCCAGGAAGTACGGATCGTAGAACTGCAGCTGGAACTGCTGCCGGATCCGGGACCAGTTGATGGACGCCGACATGATGTAGCCGAGGCCCAGGAAGTTGTTCTTCGAGATGCTGCCCGTGAGGACGAAGCTCTCCAGGTTGGAGAACCCGAGTCCCAGGCTGAAGCTTCCGGTGGGTCGCTCGGTCACGCCGACGTTGATGTCCAGAACGTCCTCGCCCTTGCCGCGGGGGGTGCTGAAGTCCACGTTCTCGAAGAAGCCGAGGCGCTGGATCCGGGCCCGGGAGGCCTGCAGTCGGCCTCCACGGTAGACGTCGCCCTCGTCGACCTGGATCTCCCGGCGGATGACCTTGTCGAAGGTCGGGTCGTTGCCGGTGATGTTGATCTTGCCGATCTTGTACTTTCCACCGGTCTCGATGCGGATGATGATGTCCGCTTCGCCGGTGCGGGGGTTCGGGTAGGGGTACGGCGTGACGTTGACGAACGCGTAGCCCTGATCCTGGTAGAGCGACTCGATGGCGCCGGCGACGGCCTGCATGGTCGAAGCCTTGAAGGGCTCGCCGCGCTCGATCTGGGCGCTCTTGGACTGCAGCCAGGCGGCCTTGTCCCGGGTGCCCTTGTCGTTGGCCTGGCGCCACTGGCGCTCCTGGATGACGTTGACCGGGGTGCCCTCCACGATCTCGCGGATGACGTCCTCGGTCAGGCCCTCCTCCTCGATGAAGTCACCCTCCAGCGCGACGAAGCCGAAGTCGTAGCGCTGGCCCTCGTCGATCTGGTGGCTGACGTAGATGTAGCGCTTGTCCGGCGAGAGGAAGACCTTGGGCGCGGCCACGGTGGAGTCGAGGTAGCCCTCCTCCCACAGCACGTAGCGGATGGCCTCGCGGTCCATGTCCAGCTTCTCGCGCTGGAAGGTGCCGCCGCCGGACAGCCAGGGCAGCACACCACCGGGCTTGACCTGCAGGAAGCGGCGGAACTTGGAGGTGGGCACGTTCTCGTTGCCCACGAAGTCCACGGTCTGCACCACCACCTTGCGGTTCTCGGTGATGCGGAAGGTCAGCTCGACCTGGTCGTCCTCGATGTAGACGACCTCGGGATCGACCTCGACCAGGTAGTAGCCCTTCTCCACGTACAGATCGCGGATGCGGTCGACGTTGCGCTTGACCTCCGCGTCGTTGAGGACGGAGAAGTTGCGGATGTCGATGACCTCGCGGATGTCCTCCTCGTTGATCTTCTTGTTGCCCGCGAGCAGCACGTCGGAGATGGCGGGCTTCTCGTCCACCTCGATGACGACCTTGACGCCGTCACCATCGGGCTCGACGCGGATGCGGACATCATCGAAGAAGCCGGTGCGGTAGACCGCCTTGACCACCTGCCGGGCGCGACCGCGGGTCAGGGTGTCCCCCCGCCGCAGCGAGATGGCGGCGAGCACGGTCGCCTCTTCGATGCGCTCGTTCCCGACGATCTCGATCTTGGTGACCGAGCCCTGGGCCACGCCGACCGGCGCAGCCTCGGCTACGGGTCCGGCCGACAGGGTGGCCAGGGCCAGGAACAGCGCGAGCAGGCGCCAGATCATGCGCCTCCCTCCTCATGGAATCGCCCGTCGACCAGACGAAGGCGGCGGGGGAAGCGGGCGGCGAGTTCCATGGAGTGGGTGACCACGACCAGGGTGCTGCCGAGCTGGCGGTGCAGGGACAGGAGCAACTCGAACACCCCACCGGCGGTGCGCGGGTCGAGGTTGCCGGTGGGCTCGTCCGCGAGGATGAGGCCCGGCCCCATGACCAGCGCCCGGGCGATGGCGACCCGCTGCTGCTCTCCGCCGGACAGCTCGCCGGGGCGATGGCTCATGCGCCGACCGAGGCCGACGGCGTTCAGCAGCGCCTCCGCCCGGGCCTGGGCGACCCCGCGCGACCCGCCCGCGAGGCGGACCGGCATCATGACGTTGCCGAGCGCCGTGTGCTCGGGCAGCAGCATGTGGGACTGGAAGACGAAGCCGATGCGTTGGTTGCGCAGGCGATGGAGCCGGGACTCGGACGTGCGCGCCACGTCCACCTGGCCCAGCATCAGGCTGCCCGCGGTGGGCCGGTCGAGCAGACCGAGGATGTGCAGGAAGGTGGACTTGCCGCAGCCGCTGGGCCCGACGATGGACGCGCGCTCACCGGGCTCGAGCACGAGGTCGGCGTTGTCGAGCACCCGGATGGCCTGCCCACCCTTCACGTAGACCTTGGACAGGCTGCGCGCCTCGATCCGCAGGGCGCGCGGCTCCGGAGCCGGCGAGGCTCCCGCAGGGGTGGTGGTTTCCGGGGTGCTCACTCGTACCTCAGCCCCTCGACGGGCTCCATCAGGGCCGCGGTCAGTGCCGGGTACAGGGTCGCGGCGAAGCAGGTGCCGACCGCGCCCAGGGCGATGGCGGCGACGTTCTTCCACTCGATGACCACCGGCAGCGTGTTCAGGAAGTACACGTCCGTGTCCAGCGGCCAGCCGTACAGGTCGAGCAGCCAGCAGGCGACGAGGCCGAGCACCGTGCCGCCCACCGAGCCGACGAGCCCGATGAGCATGCCCTCGAGCACGAACACGCGCATGACCCCCCAGCGGCTCGCGCCCATGGCCCGCAAGATCGCGATCTCCCGGGTCTTCGTCAGCACCATCATGATCAGCACGCACACGATGAGCAGCGCCGCGATGACCACCATCGAGAAGAGCACCAGGCTGCTGACCTCGCGCTCCAGCGCCAGCGCCTCGAACAGGCCCTGGTTCATCTGCTGCCAGTGGCGCGCGTAGTAGAGCGGGCCCACCGCGTCGTCCAGCTCCGTGGAGATGGCGGGCGCCCGGTAGATGTCGCTCACCGAGACCTCGACCCCGGTGACCGCGTCCCCCATGCGCAGGAAGCCCTGCACGTCGGGGTTGGCCATGTACGTCCACTTGTTGTCGTACTCGTACATGCCGGACTCGTAGACCGCCGCGACCCGCACCGGCTTCAGCCGGGGGGTGGGCATGCCCATGGGTCCGGGGGTGCCGCCGACCGGGTCCATCAGCTGGAGCTCCGATCCGGGTCCGACCCCGAGGGTGCGCGCCAGCTCCGAGCCGATCAGGATCCCCGGCAGCGGCTGGGGGTTGGGGTCCTCCTCTGCGCCCGGCAGGGCGAACGGGTCGACCTCATAGCCGGGATCATCGGAGTCCTTGCCTTCATCCTGCTCTTCTGGCCACAGGAGTGGATCGTCCTTGTCCAGCATCCGCACCGCGATCAGGTCCGGGATGGTGGGTCCGGGGGTGGGCTCCGCCATGCCGCGGAACACCTGAAGGCGCTCCTCGTCCGTGTTCAGCCAGCCGGACGGCGCCACCTGCAGGTCCTCCGCCAGGGAGGTGACCTTGTCGGTGCGCTCCGGGTCGATGCCCTTGATGATGACGCCGGCGTAGCGGTTCGTGGACTTGCTGCGGAGCAGGACCTCCCCGTAGACGAACGGGGCCGCGCCCACGACGCCGGGGATGCGCTCCGCCACCTCCACCACGGTCTCGGGATCCCGTACCTGGCCGGCGACGCCGAGCACCACGACGTGGGAGTTGGCGCCCAGGATCTTGTCCCGCAGGTCCACCTCGAACCCGGTCATGACGCTGGTCACGACGTTCACCAGCGCGACCGAGGCGACGACGCCGAGCACGGCCAGCACCGCGACGATGCTGATCATCACGTCCGACTTGCGGGACATCAGGTGGCGGATGGCGATCCAGAGCTCCGCCGCGAACGGCACCCCGGCGCGCACCCGCGGCAGCCCCACCAGATCCACGTCCCCCACCACCGGCTCGGAGCCGACCGCCGAGCCGACGGGCGTGGACCCGGGCACGGCGTCAGCCTGGGTGGTGGTGTTGATGGACGACATCTGGCTCCAGACCGGCCCGGATGGGCGGGCATGCGGCGACGGGGCCCCCTAACGAACCCTCCGCCCGGGCGCTCACCATCCCCGATGGACCCGGACAGGTTCTGTCCGATTCCGTCAACGCACGCCGAGATCCTTCATCGAGCACGTAGTGCCCGGTCACTCGGCCTCGCTCACCCCCGCGAATCGCTCCGGTCGGAGCGTGGGGAAGAGGATGACCTCGCGGATGGACGGGTTGCCGGTCAGCAGCATGACCAGGCGATCGATGCCGATCCCCTGCCCCGCCGTCGGCGGCATGCCGTAGGTCAGCGCGCGCACGTAGTCGTGGTCGAAGAAGTGGGCCTCGTCATCACCGGCGGCCTTGGCGGCGGCCTGGCGCTCGAAGCGACCGGCCTGATCGACCGGGTCGTTGAGCTCGGTGAAGGCGTTGGCGATCTCCCAGGTGCCGATGACCAGCTCGAAGCGGTCGGTCAGCTCGGGGTCGGCGTCGGACCGGCGGGCGAGCGGGCTGATCTCGGCCGGGAACATGGTGACGAAGGTGGGGTTCACCAGGTTGTCCTCGACGTAGGCGTCGAAGTAGAGCTCCCACCACTTGCCCCAGGTGCTCGGCAGCTCCTCGCCCTCGGCAACCCGCTGGTGCGCGCGCCAGAACGCCTCGAGGGCCTCCGGATCGCGCAGGGCGGACGCGTCGATGCCGCTGTGCTCGACGATGAGCTCGCCCATCGGGGCGCGGCGGAACGGGGGGGGGAAGTCGATCTCGTGCGAGCCCACGGTGATGCGGGTCTGGCCGACCACGTCGCGGGTGAGCTCGGTGATGAGCTGCTCGGTGAGGTCCATCAGGTCGTGGTAGGTGGCCCACGCCATGTAGAACTCGAGCATGGTGAACTCGGGGTTGTGCTTGAGGCTGATCCCCTCGTTCCGGTAGTTGCGGTTCAGCTCGTACACGCGCTCGAGGCCGCCCACGACGAGGCGCTTGAGGTACAGCTCGGGCGCGACGCGCAGGTACAGGTCGATGTCGAGCGCGTTGTGGTGCGTCACGAACGGACGGGCCGCCGCACCGCCGGCCAGCACCTGCATCATGGGGGTCTCGACCTCCAGGAAGTCGCGATCCTCGAAGAAGTTGCGGATGTGGCGGATGATCTTGGAGCGCAGGCGGAAGGTCGTGCGGACGTCCGGATTCATGAACAGGTCGACGTAGCGCTGGCGGTAGCGGGTCTCCTGGTCGGTCAGCGAGTGGAAGCGATCGGGGAACGGCACCACGATCTTGCTGGCCAGCCGGGCGTCCATGGCGTCCAGGGTCAGCTCGCCCGTGCGGGTGCGGACCACGTTGCCGCGGGCATAGACGAAGTCGCCGATGTCGAGCTTCTTCAGGACGTCGTAGGCGGCCTCGCCCACGTTGTTCTTGCGGATCATCACCTGGATGACGCCGCCGCGGAGCACGTCGTTGCCCTCCTCGTCGACGTCGGGCACCGAGGCCTCACCGCGATCCTGGATCCGCAGGAAGAGCAGCTTGCCCATGCGGTTTCGGAACATGACCCGGCCGGACAGCGCGACGTCGGTGCTGCCGTCTTCGGCGCTGGGGTCCTCGACGCCCTTGTAGCGGGCGTGGAGGTCCGTCGAGAGGTGGGTCGGCCGCAGCTCGGCGGCGGTGGGGTACGGCTCCACCCCGCCCTCGCGCATCTCGGCCACCTTGGCCTGGAACTTCTCGTCGAAGGGGTACATGACGTCTCACCGATCACCCGCGCCAGCACGGCGCGGCAGGCCGGACAGGTAGCTCCGTCACGCCGAGGTCGCCAGGATGCCTTTTACCACTGCTCCAGGAGGCCAGCGAGGGTGTCGTCGTCCATGTAGAGCTCGGCGACCGCTTCCTGGGAGAACAGCCAGTTCGACAGGGCGCTCGCGCGGGCGCCGGGAGGCTTGGGGCTGGCGACGATGGGCGCCGCGCCGGCGACCAGCTCGCTGACGTCGTGACCGTCCTCGATCTCGAGCGCCTCCTTCTCCACCAGGTACTGGAGCAGGCCGCGGGCATCGCCGGGGTCGGAGATGGACGGGGCCGCCTCGCCGGATGCGTCCTCGGGCTCGACCAGGGACAGCAGGGTGCCACCAGCCGTCACCCGCTGGGAGCCGCCCTGGCTCACCTCCTCCTCGGAGTCCTCGACGTCGTCGAACTCGTCATCATCGGCCAGCAACGCCTTGAGCAGGCGATCGAAGCCCCGCTCGGAGCCGGCGCCGGCGCCGCTGTCCGCGGGTGCGCTGGGGGCGGGATCGGGCTCGGCGTCGTCGTCGTCCCGGCGGGGACGGCCGGCCATCGGCAGCGGGTCCTCCTGGGTCAGCGGATCCTTGAAGAACGCCTCGTGGGTGTCGTCGTCATCCCAGTCGAGCTCGGCCTCGTCGGCCG
>CALATR010001322.1 GCA_937891875.1 uncultured Pseudomonadota bacterium
CAACCCCTCACGTCCTGACCCCGACGGGAGCGGCGCGCGGACAGCAATCCCGTGGCGACGCCATCATCGAGGAACGAGGAGACACCTCTCACGTCCTGACCCCGGATCCTGCCGAACTGACTCCAAGCAGGGATGCAACATCTAACCCCTCGGGGTCTGACCCCACTCCCCGCGCATCGACTGCAGTGCGCGGAGGTCGGTGTCGTCGCCGCCGAGTGGGGGGCGGGACTCGCCCGGCCAGTGCTGGTCGAGGGCGTCGATGAGGCGCAGGGTGTTGGCGCGGCTCAGGTTGCGAGCGAGGGGGACGGCCACCCCCAC
Organism: uncultured Pseudomonadota bacterium; assembly: GCA_937891875.1. Lineage (GTDB taxonomy): Bacteria > Myxococcota_A > UBA796 > UBA796 > REDI01. Next base: position 319 of record CALATR010001322.1, read on the forward strand.
GAGGATCAGGTCCACACCGAAGCGATCGTCGATGGGCCTCCCGCGCTCCCGCGCCTCCAGCTCGTGGCGGGGGAGGTGGCACGCAACGCCCTGGATGACCTCGACCGGGTGGGAGTGGGGGCGCTCGCCGCGGAGGGTGAGGGGAGTGCCGTCGAGCACGGCGGCGTTGGCGTACAGCTCGATACGGTGCAGGGTGGTGCGGCCGCCGAGCACGACTGCCGTGAACACGCCGGTCAGGCCGACGACCAGCAGCACGAGGCCGACGACGGCGAGGCTGGGCGCGAGGGCGACGCGGACGTCGGCGAGCAGCGCCGCACCGGCGAGGCACACCACCGCACCGGACACGCTCGCGACGCTGATCCGGCGAGCCCGGCGCAGCCTGCGCGGATCGTGGACGCGCTCCAGCCAGCGCAGGTCGACCCGGTCCATGAAGGTCTCCACCTCGACCTCGTCCGGCGCCACGTAGTCATCCGCCCAGCCCGTGCTCACCGCGCCCCCCCGGTCGACCTGGGCGATCGGACAGGCCCTCCTCGCGGGGGTTCCCTCAGCCTCCGGTCTCCAGTCCCACGGCAGCGGATCCACCCCGCTCGGGTCGGTGCCCAGCCCACATCGAAGCCGCCTCGCACGACTCCCTTGCGCGCAGCGACGCGACCCCTCCCGACCTCCTTCGTGACGCGCATATATGCACATACAGCTACGCATACATGCGAAATGAATCAAGTCAGGGACGATTGAGTCGACAGACATACATGCGCATGGATAGCGGGGCGCCATGACTTGGAAGGACCATCTGCTGGAGCTCGTTCAGTCCGGTGCGTTTCGCACCCAGGGCGAGCTGGTCGACGCGCTCTCGGATCGCGGCTTCACCGTGCATCAAGGCTCGGTGAGTCGGGAGCTGAGGACGCTCGGTGTGACCAAGGTGCGCGGCCTGTACGTCGTGCCGGACAGCTCCCTCGGGGCCCCGGTGCACGACGTGCGGGTCACGGCGGGCGGCTGCCTCGTCGTCCTGCGCACCGATCCCGCGTTCGCCCCGATCCTGGGGCAAGCCATCGATGATTCCGACGTGAACGGCATCTTCGGCACCATCGCCGGGGACGACACCGTCTTCGTCGCCACCTCGGGTCCCGACGCGACCGCGGCGCTGGCCGCCCTGCTCGAGTTCCCGCTGGAGGACGTGTGAGCCAAGCTTCCCCGGTCGCGGTCGCCTTCTCCGGCGGCCTCGACACCTCCTGGCTGGTCGCCCGCTATGCGGAGCGCGGCCACCCGGTCATCGCCATCACCGTCGACACCGGCGGCTGGACCGACGCGGGTCGCGAGGCCCTGCGCGACCACGCCCTGAAGCTCGGCGCAGCGGAGCACGTGCTGGTCGACGGGCGCGATCCACTCTTCGACCACCACATCGCCTGGCTGATCCGCGGCAACGTCGCCCGTGGCGGCGTCTACCCGCTGTGCGTGGGCGTGGAGCGGGTCGTGCAGGCGGAGCTGTTCGCCAAGGCCGCCGCCGAGCGCAACGCCACCCTGCTGGTCCACGGCTCCACCGGTGCGGGCAACGACCAGGTGCGCTTCGACGTCAGCCTGCGCGCCATCGCCCCCGACGCCGAGATCGCAGCACCCATCCGGGACGAGGCGGTCAGCCGGGAGCAGAGCGCGTCCTGGCTCGCCGAGCGCGGCCTGGGCGCGATGCAGGACGATCCGACCCTGTCGATCAACCGGGGCCTGTGGGGCACGACCGCCGGCGGCGGCGTCACCCACGATCCCTGGGCCGCTCCCGGCGAGGACGCCTTCACCACCACGACCGCCCCCGCGGACGCCCCGGCCGAGGGTGAGACGCTGGTGCTCGGCTTCACCGAGGGCCTGCCGACCTCGCTCGACGGGGAGGCGATCTCCGGCTGGCAGCTGGTCGAGGCGCTCACCGATCGCGCTGCCGCCCACGGCGTCGGCCGCGGGATCCACCTGGGCGACACGATCCTCGGCATCAAGGGCCGCATCGCCTTCGAGGCGCCCGCCGCGGCGGTGCTCCTGCCCGCCCACCGGGAGCTCGAGAAGCTGGTGCTCACCGCCGGCCAGCGCTTCTGGAAGGACCACCTGGGCGAGGTCTACGGCCAGCTGGTCCACGAGGCCCGCGCCCTCGACCCGCTCGCCCGGGACATCGAGGCCCTGCTCGGCTCCAGCCAGCGGCGCGTCACCGGCGAGGTGCGGGTGTTCCTGCGCCAGGGTCTGGTCCAGATCACCGGCGTCAAGAGCGCCTTTTCCATGATGGGTGTGCAGCAGACCGCGTACGGCGAGCACACCAGCCTATGGTCCGGGGCCGATGCCCGGGGCTTCGCCAAGATCCACGGCGTGCCGGCCTTCCTGGCGGCGCGCGCGCAGCAACAAGGAGGCTGACATGCGCCTCGTCGTCGACAAGATCGCCTCTTCCACCGCCAACGCCAAGGTCCAGCGCCGCATCGTCGTGGGTCCCGACGTCCCCGCGGTCGCTGGTGCGGTCATCGCGGTCCGCGTCCTGGACGAGAAGCGCACGTACAACCAGCTCGAGGATCTACACGGCCGCCTGATGACCGTGCACAAGGGCGACATCGTGGTGGGCGTGCTCGGCAAGCGGGACGCGCTGCGCGGCTACGCCGGCGAGGTGCCCGAGTCCGTCGCTCCCGGCGACATCCTGCACCTGCTCAACCTCGGTGGCGTCATCGGTCGCTGCACCTCGCAGAACCCCGACGTGGGCCCGCCCGCCCGGGTCGAGGTCCTGGGTGCGGTGCTCGAGTTCCCCGAGCTCGGCCGCCGGGTGGGTCAACCAGCCCGCATCGATCCCGGGCCGGTCGCCAAGGCCGACCACCTGGACGCGCTCCCGCCGATGATCCTGCTGGTCGGCTCCTGCATGCACGCCGGCAAGACCGCCGCTGCCTGCGCCCTCGTCCGCGCCGCCACCTCGCGCGGGCTGTCGGTCGGGGTCGCCAAGGTCACCGGCGTGGCCCTGCGCCGCGACGTGCTCGAGATGGTCGACCACGGCGCCGTCGTCGCCACGACCTTCGCCGACGCCGGCCTGCCCTCCACCTGCGACGGGGGAGGGGTCCTGTCCGCGGCCAAGGGCTGCCTCAACCACGTCGCCGGTCACCGCCCCGACGTGATGGTCGTCGAGCTTGGCGACGGGCTCATGGGCACCTACGGCGTGCGCGAGATCCTGGCCGATCCGGAGATCCAGGCCGCGACCGGCGCCGTCGTGCTCGCCGCGACCGATCCGGTGGCCGCCTGGGGTGGCACCCTCATCCTGGACGAGCTCGGCCTCGACGCCACCGCGATCACCGGCCCCGCGACCGACAACGACGCCGGCCGTGACAGCATCGCCGTGCGCGTGCCCGGCGTGGCCATCCACAACGCGCGCTCGCAGGCGGAGGAGCTCGCCGACGCGGTGCTCGCCGCTCTGGGCCAGGGTCGTCCCCAGGTCCTGCCCGCCCGGCTGCCGATCGAGGCCGAGGCGTGAGCGCAGCCCCGCTGAAGGTCGGGGTGGTCGGCGCGACCGGCTACGTCGGCGCCGAGATCGTCCGCTGGTTGCTCGCGCACCCGGCGCTCGAGCTGGCCACGGTGGTGAGCGGGTCCCGCGCGGGCACGCCGATCGCCGCGGTGCATCCTGGCCTCGAGGGGCTCTGTGATCTCGTCCTCGCCGAGTTCGACGCCCAGGCGCTCGCCGTCCTGGACGCGGTGTTCCTGGCGGTGCCCCACGGTGCGGCCAGGCCGTTTGCCCAGGCGCTCGATGCCGCTGGAACGCCGATCATCGTCGACGCATCCCGCGACCATCGCCATGCGCCGGGCTGGATCTACGGCCAGCCCGAGTGGAACGCCGAGCTCCTGGCCGGCGCCACCCGGATCGCCGCACCCGGCTGCTTTGCCACCGCCATCGCGCTGGCCATCGCGCCCTTCGTCGACGCTGGCGTCGTGAGCGGCCCGGTCACCGTCGCAGCCGCCACCGGCTCGACCGGGTCTGGCGCGGCGGCGAGTGCGGGCACCCACCACCCCCTGCGCTTCACCAACCTCAAGGCGTACAAGGTGCTCGGCCACCAGCACGTGCCCGAGATCCGCAGCTTCCTCGCCACCCTCGGCGAGGCGCCGCCCGTCTCCTTCGTGCCGATCTCCGCCCCCATCGACCGGGGCATCCTCGCGACCTGCTTCGTGCCCGTGTCCGCCGATGTCGACGCCGGCGCCATCCTCCGGGACGCCTACGCGTCCCACCCGCTGATCCGCGTGCGCTCGACCTCGCCGGAGCTGCGCCACGTCCGGGGCACCGCCCTGTGCGACGTCGCCGCCTTCCGCCAGGCGGACGCCTCCGCCGGAGGTGCCGACGACGTCGTCGCCGTGATCAGCGCCATCGACAACCTGGGCCGGGGCGCCGCTGCCCAGGCCGTGCAGGCGCTGCAGACGGCGCTCGGCCTGACCGGTCCGAGCCCGCTGCACGCTGCACCACTGCTTCCCTGAGCCTCGAGGTCATCATGCCGCTCCTCGATAACGTCGGTTCCGCCGTGCTTTCCGTGGAGATCCACTCCGCGGAGGGCGCCCTGTGCTTCGACACGGCCGGCCGCCAGTACTGGGACTTCTACGGTGGCCACGCCGTCACCTTCCTCGGCCAGGGCCACCCGCGCTGGATCGAGGCGATCAGCGCCCAGGCCCGCCAGCTGTCCTTCTTCACGACCATCGGCCCGGTGCCGGTGCGTCGCCGCGCCGCGGACAAGCTGTGCGCGGTGACCGGCATGGACTCGGCCTTCTTCGTCAACAGCGGCGCCGAGGCCAACGAGGCCGCGCTCAAGATGGCGCGCAAGGCCACCGGCCGTGACGTGATCATCGCGATGGAGCACGGCTTTCACGGACGGACCATGGGTGCGCTCGGCGCGACCTGGAAGTACCGCGACCAG
>CALATR010001323.1 GCA_937891875.1 uncultured Pseudomonadota bacterium
CACGCGTTCTCGCCCACCTCCTCCGTCGGCGGCTCGCTGCAGGGCGGCGGCGCCTGGACCGCCCATCAGTCCGACGCCGCCAACGCCGCCGCCATCCTCCTCGCCGAAGGTGAGAGACATGCTCTGCCGCCGCTCCCACCCGCACCTTCCCCGCCCAACCCAGCAGGTACACGTACAGGGGGACCTCGCCGAGGGTAGCGAGCAGGCCGCCGACGCCCATGAGCGTGTCGCCCGCCGCAGGCACGCTGAGGGTGCCGAGCCCGATGGCGAGGTAGGCGCCGCCGGCGACGAGCATGAGGGCGCCGAAGACCCGGGGAACGGGGGCGAAGCGGAGCACCGCACCGCCGAGGATCAGGCAGTGCAGGCCGAAGATCGCCTGCCAGACCAGGGTGGCGCTGGTGCGGAGGGCCTGGAGCGTCTCGCTGGCGGCGAGGTCGGGCGAGGAGGTGGTGAGCACGGCGACCACCGCGAACCCGACCAGGGCGGCGACCGCCTGGAGCACGGTCATTGCGAGGCGGGTGCCGCCGATCAGCAGGGCAGCGTCGCGGTGGAGCGGGCGGAAGAAGGCGTAGAGCGCCACGCTCATGAACAGCTCGATGAACACGATGCCCAGCTCGCCGAGGAGGCCGCTGCGGGCGAGCAGGGGGTTGTCCGCCATGAGCTGGGCGGTCGCGGCGAGATCGCCAGGCACGGTGGTGAGGCCAGGGATGACGACCAGGCTGAGGGGCCCGAGGACGACGAGGCCGACGGTGCACCAGGCAGCGAGTCGGGCAGCGGGGACGGGAGCGAGCTGGGACACGGGAACCTCCGGGGTGGATGCACGGCTCGTATGCAGTCACTCCTGAATGAACCCTGCCCAGATCTGGACTTGGGTTATTCACTCTTGCATGAACACCCTCGACTTCGACTGGAACCAGGGTCGCGCCCTGCTCGCAGTGCTGGAGGGCGGCTCGCTCTCGGCGGCGGCACGCCTGCTCGGCTCCTCCCAGCCCACGGTGGGTCGCCACATCTCCGCGCTGGAGTCCGACCTCGGCGTCGTGCTCTTCGAGCGTGTGGGCAACCAGCTCAGCCCCACCCCGGTCGCCCGGGAGCTGGGCGAGCACCTCGAGCACATGCGCGAGGCCGCCGATCGCGTGCTGCTCACCGCCAGCGGACGGGCCGACGCCCTGACCGGCACCGTGTCCATCAGCGCCAGCGAGGGCATGGCCACGTTCCTGCTGCCCCCGGTGCTCGCCGCGCTCCGACGGAGCCATCCCGGCATCCACCTGCGCCTCGTCGTCACCAACGAGGCCAGCGACCTGGCGCGCCGGGAAGCCGACATCGCGGTTCGCAACTTCCGGCCGCAGACGCCCGATCTCGTCACGAAGCGCATCCGCGACGCCATCGCCCGCTTCTACGCGAGCCCCGCCGTGCTCGAGGCGCTCGACCTGCGGGGCACCGCCGACCTCGGGCGCGCCGAGTTCATCGCCTTCGAGCCCGCCCGGACCTACCTCGACGGCCTCGTCGCCATGGGGCTGCCCGTCACCGAGGACCAGTTCACCGTGGTCTGCGGCAGCCACATGACCCAGCTCGCCCTGGCCCGCGAGGGGGCGGGGATCGCCATGCTCATGGAGGAGATCGGCGAGCCCGAGCCCGGGCTGGCCGCCGTGCCGTTCACCCCCGCCATCCCCGTGCCCATCTGGCTCACCTGCCGCCGCGAGCTCCACACCAGCCGCCGGGTGCGGGTCGTGTTCGATGCGCTGGCGGCGGGGCTGGGGTAGGGCAGAGCCGAGCTGCCGGGGTACTCCATGGCTGACGACTGCATCTTCTGCCGGATCCTCGACGGAGCTGCGCCGGCGAGCCTCGTGCACGAGGACGACCGCTGCGTCGCCTTCCTCGACCTCTTCCCCGGCAATCCCGGCCACCTGCTGGTCGTGCCCCGCGCCCACGCCCCGGCCCTCGCCGAGCTCGACCCCGATGTTGGAGCCCACCTGTTTCGGGTCGGCCAGCGCCTGGCCGCGACCCTGCGCCAGCTCGACGACGTACGCTGCGACGGGCTCAACCTCTTCCTGTCCGACGGCGCGGTCGCCGGCCAGGAGGTCTGGCACGTCCACCTGCACGTGCTGCCCCGTTTCTCCGACGACGGAGTGCGCCTGTCCTTCGGCCAGACCCGGCGTGCCGCCGACCGCGAAGACCTCGACCGGATCGCCGCCCGCATCCGCGCCCTCGCGACGAGCCGCGCGTGAGCGACCTCCTCGACCGGATCGTCGCCTTCAGCGGGGCGGACGACCTGCCCGTCGGACGCGCCACCTTCGAGCAGACCGGCGAGATGTGGCAGACCCCCGGCGCCAGGCCGATGGCATACACCGCGTCCCAGTGGATGGACGCTGACCGGCCGGCGTTCTCCTGGCGCGCGCGCTTCCCGATGGCCCCGGGCGTCGCCCTGCACGTCGAGGACGCCTTCGACGGCGAGCACGGCTGGCTCGTCGGCAAGCTGTGGGGCTGGCTGCCGGTCATGCGCCAGGCGGGCCCCGAGGTCGACCGCGGCGAGCTCGCCCGCTACCTGGCCGAGATCCCGTGGAATCCGGCTGCCTACCGGCACTGTCCGGGGATCACCTGGGAGGCGGTCGGAGCGCACGTGCTGCGGGCGCGATGGGGCGACGACGGCCTGTACGTCGACCTGCACGCCGACGCGGACGGGCGCATCACCCGGGTCAGCTGCCCGAACCGGCCGCGCGGGGTCGGCAAGACCTTCGTCGAGACGCCCTGGGTCGGTCGCTTCGACCGGTGGGAGCGCGTCGGGAGCGTGATGATCCCGACGGTGGGTGAGGTCGCCTGGGAGCTGCCCGAGGGCGAGCACGTGTACTGGCGCGGAAGGATCGTGGCGCACCGGGTGGGGTGAGGGCGCTCGCCAGCCCTCTCCGACGCGATACCGGCCCGGCTCCAGCTCACCTCCAGCCTGCCGTGGGGCGGACATGCTGACTTCCATCGCCGCGGTGGCGGCCGCGGTGCTGCTGATCGGAAACGCCGGGTTCCAGGTCGCCCTCGCTGCGGGAGTGCCCTGGGGAAAGGCGGCGTTTGGCGGTCGCGCAGCCCGCGAGGACGGCACCCTGCCGGCACCGTACCGGGGCATGAGCGCCGGCACCGCAGTGGTCATGGTGCTCGTGGCCTGGCTCGTGCTCGCCCGGGGCGGCGTCGTGGGATCGGGTCCGCTGTCCGACGCGGTCGTGTTCTGGGGCTGCTGGGTCGTGGTCGGGCTGATGGCGCTGAACACCGTCGGCAACCTGATGTCCACCCACCCGGTCGAGCGCTGGCTGATGGGCTCGACCACCGCGGCACTGGTCGTGCTGGTGGGGATCGTCGGGTGGTTTGGTGGGTAGGGACCACCAGCCCAGTGCGATCCGGGTCAGCGCAGACTTCAACGGGCTGGGCCCAGGCCTGACCCCGGGACGCACGGCCGTGGTCTTGGACACCTTCGGAGCGCTCCGCGACCTGGCGAACGCGGGTGTCGTGCTTCGAGAGGGCCTGCCGCTGGTTGCCCACGACGCATCCGACGAAACCGAGGACCTGGAAGGCCACGGAGTTGCTCGCTACGATCCGGCGCATGGCTGGTGGATCGTAGAGTTCGACGAGGTCGGCGTCCGCTGCGTTCCAGCGGGGGACCGGACGTGGCCGAGCGAGTTCCTGTGCGTCTCTTGCAGGGTCGACCTTGCGGGAGAGCTGCCTGCGGCGGGAACCAGACCGGGCCAGGTCTGTTCCGCGTGCGGCACGCCCCTCCTCGCACCTCTCGCTGCGCCGAGGCTCTGGACCACCGGTCTGGCGGCACCTTCGTCGATCGACGACGTCCTTGCGTTCCTCTCCGCTCTTGGAGCCGTGCCCCACCTCGTGCGTCACCACCGCCTGGTCGCGGAAGCGGCGATCGAGCTCTGCGATGGACTGTCCGCGGCGGGCATGGCGACCTTCGATCGCGTGGAAGTGCTGGTTGGAGCGGCGCTCCATGACGTTGGCAAGGTGCTGCACCCGGACGAGATGCATCGGGTCGGAGACGCCCATGAACGCTCGGGTCACCGACTGCTCCTCGAGCACGGCGTGCCCGAGCGGTTCGCTCGCCACGCTTGGATGCACGCTTCCTGGCGCGGGGGGGCCGAGCTGGAGCCGGTGCTGGTCGCGCTCGCCGACAAGCTCTGGAAGGGAAAGCGCGTCCAGGAGCTCGAGGAACACGCGGTCCGACTGCTCGCCCACGCGTCCGGGCGGGACTTCTGGACGGTGTGGAACGATGCGGAAGCGGTGTTCGACGGGGTCGCAGCAGCAGCGGACTGGCGGCTCGCGCGATCGGCTGACGGCGGAGGGTGACGCCGCCCCCATCGGCAGGGCATCTGGCGCAGAAGTGGCGGCGGGTCATGGGAATCGAACCCACCGGGCGCCGCCTCTCGACGCGCCCCGACCGGTTTTGAAGACCGGGGCCGGCACCAGCCTGGCAAGACCCGCCACGGCGGAGGGTAGCCGAGGTGGCGGGGAAGGCAAGGGGGGCGCCGACCTGACCCCCGCGACCCTCCGCGATACCGCTCCCCAGAGGGAGGACGCAGATGCTCGCCGTGCTGACCTTGCTGCTCGGCCTGGCCCAGGCTCAGGAACGCCCGGAGATCGCCCTCGACCCTGGCTTGTCGCTTCGAGCGCCTCTGCTCGAACCGACCCCCGAGACCGAGACCGAGACCGCCCCGCCGCTCCGCCCCTCCGGCCTCGAGCCCCTGGAGCTGCAGCGCCTCCGCACGGCGCGCCACATGCGCAACGCTGGCGCCGCCCTGCTGGTCCTCGGTCCGGCGGTCACCGCAGGCGGGCTCTTCCTGGCCATCGATGGGTTCTATTCGGAGCGCCCGAGGGTCGAGCAGCTCGGCATCGTCGGCATGGCGGCCGGGGGCCTCGCGACGGTCATCTCCCTGCCGTTCGTCTTCGCCAGCGGCAGCATGGCCCGCGAGGTCGCCTGGCGCGCCCACGGGGTCGCGGTCCCAGCCACCCTCGGCTACGTCAGCGGCGGCCTCATCGTCGGCAGCGTCGTGACGGTCCTGGCCATGGGGCCCAACCAGGACTGGCTCTACGTCCTGCCCGTCGCCGCGTTCGGGGTGGGGGTCGCCGGCGCGTTCATCTGGGCCGGGCAGTGCGTGAACGCCGCCAGCTACCCGCCGTCTGTCTCCATCGCCCCCGCGCGCCTGCCCACCCCCGATGGCCGCGGCGCCTGGGGCGTCGTCGTGCAGGGGCGGTTCTGACGAGACCGGATCGGTCACCTGGTCCCCCAGAGGACGCAATCTTGTCTTTTCAGCGGGGCAGCGGCGTGACACCATGGAGCCTCGCTTGGATGGAGGCATCATGACGCTCACGACCCGATCGGCGCTCGGACTCGCGACGCTCACCGCACTGCTGGCCCTGGTCGGCTGCGACGGCACCACGCAGGACACCTGGGGACGGCAGGAGACCGGCGACACCGACGAGCCTGTCGACGCCGACGACGATGGCTTCACCTCGGACGTCGACTGTGAAGACGACAACCCCGACGTCAACCCCGGCCAGTCGGAGGTCTGCAACGAGGTCGACGACAACTGCGACGGGTTCGTCGACGAGGGCTTCGATCGCGACGGCGACGGGCACTACTCCGCCTTCGCCTGCACCTACGGCGACGACTGCGACGACAACGACCGCAAGCTCAACCCGTCTGCCACCGACATCCCGTACAACCGCATCGACGAGGACTGCTCCGGCGCGGACCTGACCGATGTGGACGGGGACGGCTTCGACTTCGTGGAGGTCGAGGACGGCACCGACTGCGACGACGACAACGCCGAGATCAACCCCGAGGCGCTCGAGGTGCCCTACGACGGCATCGACCAGGACTGCAGCGGCGCCGACCTGCTGGACGTCGACGGCGACGGGCACGACTCGGCGGACTACGGCGGCGACGACTGCGACGACGCCGATGCCACCTTCAACCCGTCCCGCATGGACTGGGCCAACGACGACATCGATCAGGACTGCGACTTCGTCGATGGCCGCGAGGCCGAGTTCCGGCTGTCCCGCGCCGAGTACCGCATGACCGGCGCCACCAACGACAGCGACCTGGTCGGGCAGCGGCTCACCATCTGCGACTTCGACGGCGACGGCGCGGACGACCTGCTGGTCAGCGCGCCCTTTGCCGCCAACTACCAGGGCCAGATCAGCATCTACCTGTCCGACTTCCACGACCAGTGGGAGCAGGACATGAGCCTGGACGACGGTCCCGACATCAAGATGGTCGGCACGGGCACCAACGCCTTCTTCGGCATGAACGTCGCCTGCGGGGACGTCGACGGCGACGGCCGGGACGACGTGGTCGCGACCAAGGGCGAGATCAACTACATCGAGGGGCGAACGGCCTACGACAACGACTTCATGCTGCTCATCTACTACGGAGATGACGACTGGGCGTGGTCCATGGACGAGCGGCGCTGGGACGTGCAGTGGACCGCCGACTTCTGGACCGAGACCTCGGGGGTGAGCTCTGTCCTGACCCCGTCGCTGGCCCTGGGCGACCTCGACGGCGACGGCGCGTCCGAGATCATCCTCGGCTTCGAGGGCGCGAGCTGGCCCGCGTTCGACCAGGACACCGTCTACATCGTGCCCGGCGACAGCTACTCG
>CALATR010001324.1 GCA_937891875.1 uncultured Pseudomonadota bacterium
AGAACCCGTAGGCCCATGAGGTCTTTCTCTAGTATGGGGCCGACCCGGAACCCGAAGGATCCGACTCGGCGGAACGCTCGCCTTCCACTTCTGCTTGGATGTCAGAGAGCAGCGCCTGTGCGGCCCCCGGAGGGGTCGCCGGCCCGTGCTTCAGGAGGTTTCCCTCCCGAGCGCCGGCGGCTTCTATCAGAGAGCGTGACTCGCGTCAACAACTTTCTTCGTGGCCGCCGCCGGCCCGCTTCTCGCGAGAGGATTCCCTCTCGAGCGCCGGCGGCTTCTATCAGAGGCTCAACTGGTGTCAAGCACTTTGGTTCGAAGCGCCCGCGGGGGCCGACAAGACCGTCGACCCTCGAAGCGCCGCGCTCTTAATCCCGTCCTGCACGGCGGCGCAAGGGATTCGATCACACAATCTCAGAACCCCGCCGCAGCCCTGCGTTCTCCCTCTCGCATCTCGCCGGGCCCGGCCATGCGAGGTACCCGAGCCGGCATGATGACCCTGCTACTCGTCTCCCTGTACGGGTCCGCCGACGCCGGACGGGACCTGATCGAGCTCACCAACGGCGTCACCCGGGACGGGGTGCGCGGCCTGGAGCTGCGCCTGGACGGATCCGAGGCCGCCACGCTCGCCCGGCGCGACCTCTCGCTGGATCCAGCGAGCCAGCGTGTCTACCCGGTCCTCCTCGATGCCCGCGGCGACGTCGTCTACGACGGGCGCTCCCCACTGGGGGTGGGCGTCGATCCCGCGCGATCGACCACCACGCCGGCGCTTCCTGCGGATGATGCGCAGCACGTCTTCTTCGTGCCCTACCACCGCCTCGACGTCCCGAGCGGTCGGCAGTCCCTGCGGGCCACCCTGCGACTCGATGCCGGTCTCGCGGAGGGCGGGCTCGATGTGGTGAGCGGCCCGGTCGAGGTGCAGATGCCTGCCCTCGAGTGGACGTTTGTCAGCCTCGAGCAGCCACCAGGCACGAGTCGGGCGATCCGCTGGCGCGCTCGGCTGGGGAAGGACGTGCTCGCCACCCGGGAGAGCCTGCCGGCGCTCGTCGTGGGGACGGAAGGAGAGGAGGTGGACGTAGACGTGCTCGTCGACGGGGGGCGCTGGGTCGCGGCGACCCGGGCGACGATCGGTCGGGAGGCGGCACGACGCGGCTTCGACCAGACCCGCACGCGCCTGCTGCGGGTCCGCAAGTCGCCTCCCCGGATCGCCGACAGCCGGATCCGGGTGGAGGACGTGAAGGGTGACGAGCCCGCGCTTCGGCTGACGATGTCGTGGACGTTGGACGGATCGTCGGTGGACGCGCTGATCCCGTTCGACGCACAGCCCTTCGTCGCGGATCCGGACGGCACCCGGTGGATCCTGCCGTCGAGGACAGAGTCCGCACACGCGGATCTGGCCGTGCACGTGGTCCCCGAGTGGGCCCTGCCCGCCCACCTGGACGGCGCGGGTCCGTAGACCCTGGGCTGGCACGTCACCGCCCGCGCAGGGGCCGGCAGCCCGCTGTCGCGGGACCTCACCCTCGGCACCACCAGCCACCCAGTCGAGCTCCCGGGTGAGCTGGAGCCCCTCGCGGTCGCGGCCCGGATCGCCGACTCCGCGATCGTGGAGACCGACGCGGGAGTCCAGCTCGAGCTCGCCGTGGCCTGGACCCTGCCGGACAGCCTGGCGCGCCACGGCCAGGGGCGGCTGAGCATCGGGTGGACCTTCGACCCAGCTTCGCGGACCAGCGGGCCCTGGACGCCCTGTGCGGAGGACGGAGCCCCACACAGCTGCGCCGAGGCCTGGGGCGTCGGACCGCTCACGTCGCGCTGGGGACTCACCCGGGTCCGCGTGCCCCTCGCCCCGCTCGCCGGGGTCCCCCCCCGAGAGGCGCTGGAGGTGGTCGTCGCAGCACCTGGCCGCCGCGTCCTGACGGCGAGGCTGACCCCGCCGGTGCCCGACCTCGTCCGTCGCACCGTCGCCGTGCAGCCCGGCAAGCTCGACGTCACCTGCCCCCTCGGTCAGGAGGTGCACTGGGAGGTCGTGTCGGGCGGCTTCGAGCTCGCACGGTCCGGCCCACGACCCTGCGGCGAAGGCCCGGTGCGCTGGCCCGGCAAGGAGTTCGTGCACGCACCCGCGTTCGAGGGAGACCGCCTGCAGCTGCGACTGGTCGCCGGCACGAAGGTCATCACCGCCCGCCGGATCGTGGTGCACCCGGGCAAGACGCGGGTGGACCTGACGGAAGAGACGTCGGGGATTCGGCGTTCGCGGCCGGTGATCACGATCGAGTAGCGGGGAGGGCTCGCCAGCGGGCGCGCGGAGATGGACGGGTCGACACCCGACAGGCGCCTGGAAGCGGGCGAGGCGAGGAGCCGCTCGGGACAGAGACTCAGAGGCACAGAGGGGGGCACAGAGGGGGGCACAGAGGCCCACGCGAACCGGATCCTCTAGATCGGAGGTTCCTCCAGGGTAGTAGCGCGAAGGCGGGGGCGCCCGGTCCGTGGGACGGGAGGGGCGGCGTGGAGGAGGCACTCGTGGCGGGAGGCGTGGGTTGCGGATGCTACGGGTAAGAACGGTCTTTGACACGGAGGTTTCGGAGGACACTGAGACCACGGAGAGGGGAGTGGCGGGCCTCGGCGAGCTGCAACCCCTCTCGTCCTGACCCCCGGTGTACAGAGG
>CALATR010001325.1 GCA_937891875.1 uncultured Pseudomonadota bacterium
AGTGGGGAGACGGCGTCGCGTGGGTCTTGGGCGGGGGAGTGGAAGGGCGGTCTCCAGTCCCCAGTCTCCAGTCTCCAGTCCGACGGCGGCGGCGTGGTCCGCGCGACGGTGGTGCCCTTCCAGCACCACGTCGGCGCGACCAGCGGACTGCCGCAGGAGCGTCGTGCGGCGAAGCTGAAGCGCTCGATGCCGGCTGGTGGGAGTGGCCCTGCCGTCCGACCGCACCACCACCGCGCCGCACTCCCTGACCGCTCCGGGACTGGAGACTGGAGACTGGAGACTGGAGACCGGCCCGCCACTCCCCTGCTGGCAGCAACGCGACCTCCGCCCGCGGCACCGTCCCGCCACTCCCTGGCTGGCAGCAACGCGACCCCCGCCCGCGGCACCGTCCTGAACGGCCCTCCACGACAAACCAGAGCTCGAAGCAACACTAATCCCCGCCCGCCCCCCAAGGCACACGCAACCGCACCGTCGTCCCCACCCCCGCCTCGCTCTGAAGCTCCAGCTCGCCGCCCAGCTGCCTCGCCGTCGACGCCGCCACGAACAGCCCCAGGCCCGTGCCCTGTCCCGGCGCCTTCGTCGTGAAGAACGGCTCCCGCGCCCGGTCCAGCACCGCCTTGTCCATGCCGGCTCCCTGGTCGCGGACCTCGATGACCAGCCGGTCGCCGTCCTCCCGGGCCGCCAGCTCCACCGAGCCCGTCGATGCCTGCAGCGCGTTCTTCACCAGGCCCGCCACGACGTGCGCCATGAGCCGCCTCGGAAGCGCGATCTCCCGGTCCAGCAGGGCGTCCTCGCCCAGCAGCTCGATGCGCTCCAGGCAGGCCGCGCGGTCGGGCACGTCGAGGGCGTCCAGGGCGTCGTCGAGCACGTCCCCCAGCGGCTGGGACGTCGTGAGCTCGCCCATGCCGGCGCCCGCGTCGTGGGCCAGCTGGGAGAGGATGTCCCGACAGCGCTTCACCTGCTCCTGCACCAGCGCCACGTCCTCCGCGCACTCGGGGCGGTCCTGCACGTGCCGGCCCAGCTCCCCCGCGGCGATCGTGATGGTCGACAGGGGGGTGGCGAGCTCGTGGGCGGCGCCGGCGGCGAGGGTGCCCAGGGCGGCGAGGCGCTGGTCGCGGGCCTGGGCCTCCTGGGCGGCGGCCACCGCGGCGGCGGTGCGGATGAGCGCGCGGCGGAGCACGGCGATGGCCCCGGCGACCAGCGGGGCGACCAGCGCGACGGTGGCCCACATGCCGACCACGTGCGCGTACATGTCGTGGTGGTGGTGGCGCGGGGGGGGCCACAGGAACAGCGCGCCGTACCCGCCGAGCACGGTGAGCACGACCGCGGCGGTCCAGCCCGTGGGCAGCAGCAGGCCGGTGAGGGCGACGTGCACGAGGTAGGCGGCGGACAGGGGGGAGGAGGCGCCCCCGGTGAGCGCGAGCAGGCCGGTCAGGCGGATCGCGTCGAACACCAGGACCGCCCCGGCCATGTGCGGCAGGGCGGGGCCGGGGCGGGCGAACGTGACGCCCAGCTGGACCAGCACGCCGAGCCCGACGATGCCACCGAGCAGCAGCGCATCCGCGCCCAGCATGAACGCCGCAATGCCGGAGACGCCAGCTTCGACCGCCAACATCAGCCACCGAACCCACACGAAGGCGCGGGCGCCGGCGGGGGTGTCGAGGGTGGGCCAGGCGAGGACGGGCATGGCGTGGTCTACCTCGTCGGGGCCGATCGGCCGATGCGCTGGGCCCTGGCGCACGTAGGACGCGACCGCACGGCTTGGCGTCTACGCGGCTTCGGACCAGGCGGAGTCAGGGCCCAGCTCGACGCGAATGGGCTCGTCTCGACCATCCTCCTCACTGGGAGCGTGGAGAAGGGGCGTCAGTTCCGCAAAGTCGGTCAATGGCTCGAGCCGGGTAGCACACAACCTCAGGAGCCGTTCAGCAGTCGGGCCCATGTTGCGCTCCCCGTTCTCCCAGCGTGAGACAGTCTCCGGAGCAACGTCGAATGCCGCGGCAAATGTGCGCCCGTTCCAGCCAAGATGCTTGCGAAGAAAGCGGATTTCTGCCGGAGCGAGGCGTCCCGGACGGCGAGCGACCAACTGTGCGAGCAGCCGCTGGAGCTCATTGAGTCTCGGAAGGCCAACCTCTTCTTCCCCACATTCGGAGCATGTCCATACAGGGACGTTGACGAGTTCCACGCCAGGAAGCGCGCGGTACGCCACCGTCTGTGGCACCGGTCCTACGAGTTCTCCGCCGCAGGCCAGGCAGTTCTTCGTCACGGCTCACCTCCTCGACCTGGTGCGATGGACTCCCACCGAACGGACATCGCTCGGCGGTCAGTCCGGGTCTCCCTCCCACCATGCGGTGACCACGACGGCGTTGTCCTCGGCCCGGAACGCCACGACAACCACGAGATCATCGGTGCAGACTTCGTACCGGTAGGAGCCGCGGCTCCACCGATGCCCGACGCAATTCCCTCGGAGAAGGACGTTTCGGACGTCAGCTTCATCGATGCCGCGCTCGTCCATCGAGATGCGGGCGTACGACGGAAACACGACGACGCCATGTTCGAGGATGGAACGTAGTAGTTGGTCGACATGAGCGTCTGCCAGCGGTTCGGGGAGAGCCGTGATTGGGATGACCTGAAGTCAAGGTGGCGACGAGTTGACGGGAGGTCAAGTTTCGACGACGGTGCGGTAGCACAAGGCAGGTCCCCGTCGAGCCGGTCAAGGGACCGACGAGACGTTGCCACCGGGCGTCCGCACCCATCGGGCCGATGCGACAACGTGCCACGTGGTGCCGCCGCGAGGGTCGACTACCCCGGTGTCTTCTCCCACGGAGCCGCCATGCGCGCCCTCGTCGCCGCCACCCTCCTGCTCGCCGCCTGCGGCGCCCCCGACGTCGCCACCACGGTCCTGCACTCGGACGGCGGCGCCTACCACATGGAGCTGACCCTCTCCCCGGGCGCGCCGGTCACCGGCGAGGACACCACCACCACCCTGACCGTGCTGCACCACGAGGACCTGTCGCCGGTGCTGGACGCGACCGTCGGCATGACCCCGTGGATGCCCATGCACGACCACGGCATCGCGGACGACGTCGTCGTGGAAGACCTCGGAGAGGGTGTCTACGAGGGCACTTTCGCCTTCTCCATGCCCGGCTCGTGGGAGCTCCGCCTCGACATCGACGACGGCGCCGAGATCGGGGCAGACACCGCGGTCGCGACCGTCGAGGTCCTGTGATCGTCTCGCTGCTCGCGCTGCTGTCGTCTCCCGCCCAGGCCGGCTCGTGCTGTGTCGGCGCCACCTCCCCCGTGCCCACGCGGCTGGGTCCTTGCGAGCGCGCCCTCGTGGGCGTGGCGGTGCGGGGAGAGGCGGGCGCCTTGCGCTGGGATCGGCGCGGTGCCGTGCGCAGGAGCTCGATGACCGAGTGGGGCGTGGAAGGCACGCTCGCCGCCGGGCTCGGGTTCTCCCGCCGCAGCCAGCTCTCGGTCAGCCTGCCCGTGCGCCACACCTGGCGCTTCGCCGGCGAGCTGACCGGCCTCGGCGGCGGCGTCGGCGACACGCGGATCATCGGCCGCTACAACGCCCGCCTCGAAGGCCTCACCGAGGCCGGCGGCACCCGTCCCGGCGTGTGGGTCACCGCCGGAGCCCGCCTGCCCACCGGGCGCAGCTGGGACGCGTCCACCGACGTGCTCCTCGCCGACGTCACCGGCCTCCCGCGTCCGGCACTCTCCCTCGGCCTCATCTTCGAGCGCACCCAGCACCGGATGCCCTGGGTGCTCACCGCGTCCACCGAGGTCGACGCCGGCGCGGTCGTCAGTACCGCCCAGGCGGGGCTCGGCCGCACCCTCGGTCCGCGGCTCACCGTGCTCGGCGCCGTCGGGCACACCCTGTCCGTGGTCGTCGACGACGGCAAGGCCAGGACGTCCGGTCGCACGCAGATCTCCGGCCGCGCCGTGCTCGGCCGCCCGTCCCGCTTCCGGGCCTGGACCGGCCTGTCCGCTGATGTGCCCGTGCCCGGCCTCGGCCGCGAGCAACAGCAGCTTGTCAGGGCAGACCTGGGCATTGCCCTGGTACGCTGAAGGTCGTCGAGAGCGATCGATCCTCCGGCTTTTCTTGAAGGTCCGAGGCCCCGCCCGACAAGGGGAGGGTGGCGCACTGCGCCGTCCCCGGAGGCACTCGTGGTCATGGCCAGAGAACTGGACATCACAGCACTCAAGCGCGGCGATCGCGGCGCGCAGGACCTCTTCTACCGGAAGTACTCCCGGTTGGTCCTCGATCGCGTCCGGCGCCTGGGCGGCACCCTCATCGACTCCGAGGACGTGGCCCACGAGGTCTTCATCGTCGCCTTCCGCAAGCTCGACACCTTCCGCGAGGGTGGCTCGCTGCCGGCGTGGCTCTTCGGCATCACCCGCCGGGTGGTCGCCAACGCCCGCCGCCGCGCTGCCATCCGCCGCATGGTCGGCATCGACCAGATCGCCGAGCCGCCCGATCCGGGGCTGCACGCCGACGAAGAGGTGGCCCGCCGCTGGAGGCGCCAGCTGGTGCTCAAGGCGCTCGAGCGCCTGCGTCCCATCCACCGCGAGGTCATCGTGCTCGTGGACTTCGAAGACCTGTCGACGGCCGAGGCGGCCGAGACGCTGGATGTCAGCGTCGGCACCGTCTACAGCCGGCTGCACTACGGCCGCAAGCAGTTCGCGGCCGCGCTGAAGAAGGAAGTCACCGCCAAGGGCGGCGTCGTTCCGGCGGGCCCGCTGGCCTGGGGGGAGGACCTGTGAGCGAGCGTCGACCGACCAGGAACGGCAACACCGGGAGCACCGTGCCGCCGTGGGCGCGCGATGCCACCACCTCGTCCGAGGGCGAGGTCGCGGACCTGAACCCCGCCTTGTCCGAGGCGGTGAACCTGGGCGTGCGTCACGACACCGCGTCCACCGATGACGAGGCCGCCGCCCTGATGCGCCGCCTCCGTCAGATCGAGCCCGAGCACGTCCGCGGCGGCATGGGCCTGTGGCGTCCTGCACTCCTGAGCGGAGGCCTGCTCCTCGCGGGCGCGGCGGCTGCGGCCGGCGTCATCGTCGGACCCACCCTCATCGAGGCGGACACCTTCGTCGACGCCCCGACCCCGACCGCCCTGCGCCTCGAGGTCGGCCGAACCCACGCGATCAACGCCGACATCACCGTGACCGGCCTGGGTGACCTGTCCATCGATCGCCTGCACGACCAGGGCGCGGACCTGTCCCTGGTCCAGGGCCTCGCCACCTTCGAGGTCGACCCCCAGGGCACGGCCCGCAAGCTGGTCGTCGGGGCCGGCGACGTCGAGGTCTCGGTCAAGGGCACCGTCTTCACCGTCAAGCGCCTCGGCGACGACATCGAGGTCGACGTGGAGCGCGGCGAGGTCGCGGTCCGCTGGGCCGACGAGCTGGTCTCGCTCACCGCGGGCCAGTCGTGGACCCGGGGCGGCGGCGTGGCTGCGGCCGTGCCCGTGCGCACCGTGTCCGGCGTCGACGATGGCGTGGTCGCGGGCGAGGACCAGGTGGACGAGGCGCCGGAGATCGGCGTTGAAGCTCCCGAGTCTTCGGGAACGACCCGTCCGGTCGCCGCGGCGCCGGTGGTGCGCGAGGCCGCGGGTCAGGCGGATGCCGAGCCCGAGGACGGTGCCAGCAGCGAGCCCGGTCCGTGCGAGATCGACAGCTTCAGCGTCGAGTGCGCCCGCAGCCGGGTCGCCCACCGCGCGACCCCGCCCGAGACGCTCTACGAGAACATGAAGCGCGCCATGCCGCGGGTCGACGCCAACCCGGTCATCGCCGCCGAGGTCGTCGAAGAGGCGAATCAGTTCCTCGAGAAGCACGGCGAGACCGGCTTTGCCGACGACGTCCGCGCCTTCCGGGTGCAGGCCGCCTTCTACGGCACCCGCAGCTCCCAGACCATCGGCTTCGCCGACGCCTTCCTGGCCTCCGCCTCCGCCGACCACCCCCAGCGGGCCGAGGTCGAGCGGATGCGCCGGACCGCCAGCTTCCGGATCAGCGCCGTCGACGCCGCCGAGCGCGACTGCACCGAGGCCGACCCCATGCTCGCCGAGCTGGTGCGCCTCGAGACCGGCTCCCGCCGCAACGAGGCCCTCGCTCGCCGCGGCGTGTGCGCCTGGAAGGTCGGCGACTCCGACAAGGCCCTGCGCATCCTCTCCGAGGTCCAGGCCGCGACCCTGCCGCCCGTGCTCAAGAGCGGCGTGCGCGACGCCTGGGCGGATCTGGTGCCGGAGCCCAGGGAGCGGTAGGGCTCGGTCAGTCGAAGCGTCCGCTGGGCACGGTCCCGGCGCCCGGCCAGAAATAGTCCGCTTGCCGAGTGCCTTCTCCGCGTGCGGGGAGCGCACGGCGCGCCGCTCCGACAAACGCGTCGAACCCCGCGTCATCGTCCCTGGGATGTACGGACTCGTCGATCTCCGCCGTGAGGATCGCCTCGGCCCACTCGGCCGGGGAGCGTACCGGGGGAGCCGCCATGACCACCTTCCCTGTGTCCGGATCCACCGTCATCTGCTCGGCCCACGGCGGCGTGTCCCGCTGGACGAGGAGGGTCACGAAGTCCGGTGCTGTCCCCTGGTCGCCCGTCCAGTCCTGGCTGTGGTTCCACCAGCGAATGGCGCCGCGGGAGAGGAGCAGGTCCATGGAGCCATCGGCCAGGTCGGACGTGTCGTAGGTGACCAGCAGCCCGTCCTGCGCGCCGGCGATGGGCTCGACCGGCACCCGCAGCCGCCGACCCAGCGCGAGGGCGAGCGTCTGGCTGGGCTCCGACGCGGTGTGCAGGATGCGGGACGGGGCGAGCCCCAGGCCGCGCAGCGCCCGCGCCATGCGTTCGATCCCCATGCGCAGGGTCGACGGGTTCTGCTGAAAGAAGGCGTAGCGACCGCGCATTTCCTCTTCGCCATGGGGGGAGAGGTGGAGCAGCACCCCACCCGAGTGCACGAAGTGCCAGCCGCGGAGGTCGTAGCTGTCGAGCGCCCCGGGAAGGGACTGCACGGCGTCGACCCGGGCCAGGGAGCGCACGATGCGGCCTGAGAGCTCGCGGAGGTCGCCGTCGTGGTCGAGCCTGGCGGCGAGGGCGCGCGCCGCCTCGATGCGGCCGGCGTGCAGCGCGTGAAAGGCATGGAGGAAGTTCAGGAATGCATCCCCTTCGATCGGGCACGCGTCGAGCACGGCGAGGGCTTCGGCGTGGCGGTCGCAGTCGCCCAGGGCCTGGACCAGCCCGGAGACGACGGCGGGCACCTCGGGCGCGCGATCGTAGGCGGCGCGCAGGGCCACCAGCGCGGCGTCGGGCAGACCGACGTCGTGGCATGCCTGGCCGACGGCAAACCAGGCCTCGACGCGCGGCCGGGCCCGGCGGATCCGCTGCCACAGCGAGCTTCGGGTGAGCTCGGCGAGGGGACCGGGGAGCGTCGGATCTCCGAGGAAGTCTGCGACGGTCGCGAGGGCGGTGAACGCGCGGAGTCGGCTCGCCTCGTCGTTGAGGTCTTCCCTGCGGAACAAGGCGCGGGTCTGCCCCACGACCGCCCCCATGTCCTCTTCCGCCACGGCCGTGCGCAGCGACTGCAGGGCCTCGTCCAGGCTGGTCTCGGTCATCGATCCTCCCACGGCGAGTGTACCGCCCGTGCCCCGCCCCACGCCTTGTCCCGATCCCGCGCGCCCCACCGTCACCATCGGAGTACGGGACCCGCCTCGCCCGCGGGAGCCCCATGTCCGATCGTCCCTTCGACCTCGTCGTCTTCGGCGCCACCGGCTTCACCGGTCAGCGTGCCGCGCGCTGGCTCGCCGAGCACGCCCCGGGGGGCCTGCGCTGGACCGTCGCCGCCCGCCGGCAGGACGCCCTGCGCGCGCTCGCCCGCGAGGTGGGGCTCGATGAAGACGACGTGCTGGTCGCCGACAGCTCCGACCCCGACTCGATCGACGCCATGGTGGCGAAGACCCGGTGCATCGCCAGCTTCGCCGGGCCTTTCTTCAAGTACTCGGACCCGGTCGTCGAGGCCTGTGTCCGCCACGGCGCCCACTACGTCGACATCACCGGCGAGACCCCCTGGGTGCGCGACCTGATCGAGCGCCACCACGAGACCGCCCGCACCGAGGGCACCCGCATCGTGCCCATGTGCGGCTTCGACAGCGTCCCCAGCGATCTGGGCGCCTGGTTCGCCGCCCGGGAGCTCCGTGCCCGCCACGATCAGGGGGCCCGCTCGGTCACCGCTGCCTTCTCGATGCGCCAGGGTGGGCTCAACGGCGGCACCCTCGCGACCATGCTGTCGCTGCCCGAGCAGTACCCGGCGCGCGACCTCGCCGACCCCTTCCTGCTCACGCCGGGCAAGACCACCCGGGAGCGCTGGAGCGAGCACGCCGACCCCCGCGGCCCGGTCTACGACCCCGCCCGTGGCCGCTGGATGATGCCCTTCTTCATGGGCCCGATGAACACCCGGGTGGTGCGCCGCAGCGCGTACCTCTACGGCGAGGCCGGCGCGCCCTACGGAGACGACTTCCACTACCAGGAGTACCTCGACGTGCCCGGCGGCAGCCGCATGCAGGCCCGCCTGCGCACCGGGGTCATCGGGCTCGCGTTCGGTCTGGCCCAGAACAGGCTCGGGCGGCGGATCCTCAAGCGACTGGGCCCCGATCCGGGCGACGGACCGTCCGAGGAGAAGATGCAGGGCGGCAGCTTCCGCGTGCTGTACCAGGCCGTCGGCGAAGACGGCGCGACCCTGACCGCGAAGATGGAGAGCCCCGGCGATGCCGGCAACGTGAGCACGGTGCGCTTCGCCTGCTGTGCGGCGTTGACCCTGCTCTTCGACGGAGAGGAGATCGGCCTCGGCCCGGGCACCGGCGGCGTGCTCACCCCGGCCTTCGCCCTCGGCGAGCCCTTCCTCGCCCGCCTGCGTGCCCACGGCGTCACCCTCGAGGTCGACCGCTGAGGCGGCACCCGTGACGCCCGGTGATGTGCAACGTCGGGCTGCACCCGGTAGGATGATCCCACCGATTCCCGGGGGTCTTCCTTGCCGCAGGTCGTGCTCATCACTGGCGCTTCCGTCGGGGTGGGCCTTCAGATCGCAACGCTGTTGCGTCCCACCCTGCTCGCCCGCGACCGCTGCCTGGTCCTGACCGCCCGCCCGTCGAGCCTCGCCCGGTTCGCCGACGCCGGCTTCTTCGATGACGACCGGGTCATGGTCCGCCCCCTCGACGTGACCGACCGCATCGCCCAGGAGGCCCTGCTGGCGGAGATCTCCCAGCGCTGGGGCGGCGTCGACGTGCTCATCAACAACGCGGGCGTGTCCTACCGCAGCGTCGTCGAGCACGTCACCGAGGCCGAGCGCCTCGAGCAGATGGACGTCAACTTCCGCTCGGCGATGGCCCTGACCGTCGCCTGCCTGCCCCACATGCGCGCCCGGCGATCGGGCAGGATCCTCGCCGTCTCCAGCGTGGGCGGCATGATGGCCATGCCCACCATGGCGGTCTACTCCGCGAGCAAGTTCGCGCTGGAAGGGGCGTACGAAGCGCTCTATTACGAGGTGCGGCCGTGGAACATCCACGTGACCCTGGTGCAGCCGGGCTTCATCAACTCCGACGGTTTCGAGAAGGTGCGCTTCACCGCCCAGGCCCGCACCGCGCTGGACGACGGGAACGACCCCTACCACGCGCACTATCGCCACATGCAGGACTTCGTCGCCCGGCTCATGCGCTGGTTCGGCCAGAGCCCCCGCCACGTCGCCAAGCAGGTCGTGCGCGCCATCGATCGTCGCCGGCCGCCCCTGCGCATGGCCGGCACCTGCGACGCGTGGGCGTTCAGCTTCGCCCGCCGCTTCCTGCCCCGGTGGCTCTACCACGCCGCGCTGTACCGCGGCCTGCCCCACGTCCGACAGTGGGGGGCATCGAGCGCCCTGCAGGCTCCGGCGAACGTGCCCCAGGGTGACGCCAACGGCCCCGCCGTGGACGAGACCGTCGAAGCCCGACCCGGAGTCGGCGTCCCCACGCGGTAGACAACCGCATGGACCGAGTACGCATCCGCATCTTCCTGGCCGGCAGCCACGAGCACGCCTGGACCTGCCCGCCCGACCACGACAGCGTCCGCATCCTGATGGACGCCCTGTCGGCCAACGCCCACCCGTCGCACCACCGGGCGTCCGCCCTGGTCCGGCTGGTCGTGCCCAAGGACGAGGGCGGCGAGCGGGCCATCGCCTTCCTGCGCCAGTCGCTGGTCGCCGTCGAGACCGATCCCCCGCTCATCGACGAGCTGCCCACCGTGCACTCGGCCAAGCGCGCCTGGTCCAGCGACAAGGGCTCCGCCACCGCCGTGGAGCGTCCGGCCTTCCTGGTGATTCCGGAGTTCTTTCCCCAAGAGACACGCGATGAGCTCTTCGCCTGGCTGGTCGAGCACGAGGCCGACTTCCAGGCGTCGGGCGTGCGCTCCACCGCGGCTGCGGCCGCTGACGACTACGACTTCCGCAAGTCCCGGGTGTCGATGAACTTCGGCCCCTGGCGCGAGGTCGTCGAGCAGCGCCTGCAGCTGGTCCTGCCCCACATCTGCATGCGGCTCGGCTTCGAGCGGCCCGAGCACGAGCGCATCGAGCTCCAGCTCACCCACCACGGCCACCTGGACCGGTTCAAGGCACACACCGACAACGCCACCGGCGAGATGCGCCAGCGCCTGATCAGCCTCGTCTACTACCTGCACCGCCACCCCCGGCCCTTCGAGGGCGGCGAGCTGGTGCTCTACGACCGCGTCGAGAACGCCGACGGCACCGCGCACCAGGGCGACGGCTTCCGCATGGTCCCCCCCGACGACAACTGCCTGGTCGCATTCCCGTCGCACTTCCACCACCAGGTGCGCACGATCCGCTGTGAGGACGGCGCCTTTGCCGACGGACGCTTCACGGTGAACGGCTGGCTGCGGGACACGGACCTCGGCTCGGAGTGAGCCGCCGCCTGTGCAACAATCCCCGGGCATGCCGCACATCCCGCTCGAGCCCGTCACCCGCCTGTCCGCGTTCCGGCGCATCGCGCTCGCCACCTGGCGCACCGCGCGCGACCCGACGGTGTACGGCTCGGTCACCCTGCGCATGGACCAATCTCGGGCGTACATGCTCGCGTATCGCGAGGCCACCGGCAAGCGGCTGACCCTGACCCACATGTTCGCCAAGGCCATGGCGGGCATGCTCGAGACCTGTCCCGACGTCAACGTCATCCGGCGTTGGGGGCGGATCTATCGGCGCAAGGACAACGTGGTCATGTTCCAGGTGGCCATGGAGGACCCGGAGACCGGCAAGATCGACCTGTCGGTCCACACCCAGCGTGACAGCCACGAGAAGGACCTCGGCCAGGTGGTCGACGAGTTCGAGGCCAGCGTGCGCACCATCAAGAAGGCCGAGGATCCCGAGCTGGAGCGCACCCGCGGCCTGATGAAGCGCCTGCCCACGTGGCTCACCGGCCTGGTGGTCGAGGGCCTGTCCTTCGTGATGTACACCCTCAACGTCGACGTCAGCGGGCTTGGCTTCCCCTACAGCCCGTTCGGCCCGGTGGCGGTGACCAACGTCGGATCGCTCGGGATCGAAGAGGCGTTCGTGCCGCTCGTGCCGTACACCAAGGGCTCGTTGGTGGTGGCGCTCGGCGCGATGACCCGCACGCCGGTCGTCAACGACGACGGCTCGGTCGAGAGCGCGTGGACGGTCAAGCTCATGGCCACCTTCGATCATCGCGTGCTGGACGGAGCCCACGCCGCGCAGATGGTCAAGGTCATCCGCGCGTGGATGGAGGATCCCTACACCCACTTCGGGCCCATCCCCGCAGACACGGAGGCGCCGCCTCCGACACTCACCGACGCGGAGGCGGCACCCGGGTCCCCCGCCGAGACGGCAGGGTAGAAGGGAGCTTCGTTACTTCGCCGCGGCCGGATGGGCGGGCGCGGAGGCGGTCTCGTGGTCGCGGGACAGGGGGATGCCGTAGGCCTCGGCGCCGTGCTCGTGCGCGTCGAGTCCGCCCTCCTCCTCCTCGGCGGAGACCCGCATGCCCAGCGTGACGTGGAGCGTCCCGATGAGGGCGGCGGAGGCGGCGAGGCAGGCGAGAGCGACCGCGCCGACGCCAACCAGCTGGGCGACCAGGGACACCTCGGTGAACATGCCGACCGCGAGCGTGCCCCAGATGCCGCACACCAGGTGCACGGGCACGGCGCCGACGGGATCATCGAGCCGGATGCGCTGCAGGAACATCGTGGCGCCGAGCAGCAGGCCCCCGGCGACGAGCCCGACCAGCACGGCGGCGTTGGGGCCGAGCACATCGGCGCCTGCGGTCACGCCGACCAGGCCGGCGAGGCCACCGTTGATCGCGGCGGAGAGGTCGGGGCGACCGGTGAGACCCCAGGAGCCCATCGCTGCGACCAGGACCCCCGACGCTGCGGCCAGGGTGGTGGTCACCGCGACGTGGGAGATGGCCGCGGGATCGGCGGAGAGCACGCTGCCCGCGTTGAAGCCGTACCAGCCAAACCAAAGGAGCAAGCCGCCGATCGCAGCCAGGGGAGCGGAGTGGCCGCGAAAGCCCTCGCCTTCGAAGGCGCCGATCCGGGGGCCGATCCACCAGGCGGCCACCAGCGCTGCCCAGCCGCCGACGCCGTGCACGATGGTCGAGCCGGCGAAGTCGTGGAAGCCGAGCTCGGCGAGCCAGCCGCCGCCCCAGTGCCAGTAGCCGATGATCGGGTAGACCACGGCCACGTAGATGGTGGAGAAGATGAGGAAGGCGGAGAGCCGCACCCGCTCGGCGACCGCTCCGGACACGATGGTGGCGGCGGTGGCCGCGAACATCGCCTGGAAGAGGAAGTCGGTCCAGTAGGTGTAGTGGCCCTCGGCGTAGGCGGCGGTGAGGCCGTCCGCGCCGGGGTCCAGACCCAGACCGCCCCAGGCTACGACCCCGCCCGACGCAGCCTCGCCCGGGTACATGAGGTTGAAGCCCAGGGCGGCGTAGGTCAGCAGGCCGATCGAGAGGATGGCCATGTTCTTGAAGAGGATGTTGACCGTGTTCTTCGCGCGCGTGCTGCCCGCCTCGAGTGCGGCGAAGCCCAGGTGCATGAGGAAGACCATGAATGCTGCGATCAGCATCCAGACGTTGTTGACGACGAACAAGACGGCGTCGGGGGACGTGGCGACGTCCATGGTTCCTCCAGGCTGCGCCCGCTCCCTGTTCACGTGGCGTGCCAGCGTGAGAAGCGGGGTTGCAGCGTGGGGGCCGCGATACAATCCTACAATATGGTAGGACAGGCTCCCTGATCCTACGAAGATGTAGGAGTCTTGAAGCGGGCAGGGTCGATCCCGTACTTCGCCACCCGCAGGCCCATGATGCGCTCGCTGACGTCCAGATCCCGGGCGGCGGCGGCAATGTTTCCGCGAGTCGACTTCAGCGCGTCCATGACCAGCTCCCGCTCCAGGCGCTCCAGCTCGGCGGTGAGGCCCTGGCGGGGTCCGGTGCCGCTGGACTCCGCGGTCTGCAGGGAGGGGGGCAGGTGGTGGCCGTGGATGACGTCGTCGCGGGCGAGCAGGACCGCGCGCTCGACGCAGTTCTCCAGCTCGCGGACGTTGCCGGGCCAGTGGTAGGCCAGCAGCATGTCGATCGCGGGCGTCGAGATCCGCCGCACCGAGCGGCCGTGGGCCTGGTTGAAGACGTCGACGAAGTGGTCGGCGAGGAGCATGACGTCGCCGCGGCGCTCGCGGAGGGGCGGCAGGTGGATGGGGAAGACGTTGAGCCGGTAGAACAGGTCCGCGCGGAAGGTGCCCTGCTCGATCATGGCCTCCAGGTCCCGGCTGGTCGCGGCGATGATCCGCACGTCCACGGTGCGGGTCTCGTTGCCGCCCACCCGCTCGAAGGTGCGCTGCTGGAGCACCCGCAGCAGCTTGATCTGGGTCGCGGGCGACAGGTCGCCGATCTCGTCGAGGAAGAGGGTGCCGCCATCGGCGAGCTCGAAGCGACCCCTGCGGGCCTGCAGGGCGCCGGTGAACGCGCCGCGCTCGTGGCCGAAGAGCTCGGACTCGATGACCGTCTCGGGCAGGGCGGCACAGTTGACCTTCACAAACGGGCCGTGGCGGCGGTTGCTGTCCTCGTGGATCGCGTTGGCGACCAGCTCCTTGCCGGTGCCGGACTCCCCGAGCAAGAGCACCGTGGCCGGGGAGCTCGCGACCTGTTCGATCAGGGAATAGACCGCCTGCATCGCCTTGGATCGGCCGATCATGTCCCGCGGGCTCCGGGGCGCACCCTCGGCGGGGACCGCGGCCCGGGCGGCCCGACCGGCGACGAGCGGCGACAGCAGGCAGGCGACCACCTCCAGCACGTCGCGGTCCTTGGACAGCCCGTCCGAGCGCAGGGGGCGGTAGGCGGAGAGCGCGCCCACGACGGAGTCCCCGCCCAGGATGGGCACGCACACGAAGCTGCGCTCGGCGCCGCCGTCCAGGGCCCCGGTCCGGTCGACGAAGCGCCCGTCGGCGCGGATGTCCTCGATGAACGCGCCCTCCCCCTGCTCGACCACCCGCCCGATGATCCCTTCGCCCGGCCGATACCGACCCCGCCGCACCTCGGCCGGCGTCAGCCCGAACCCGGCGGCCATGACGATGTCGTGGGTCGCCGCATCCACCACCGACACCGCCACCCGCGCCAGCCCCAGATCCTCCCCCAGGATGCGCAGCACGGGGCCGAGCACGGCGTCGAGATCGGCGGCGCGGGAGGTGAGGGCACCGATGCGGGCGAGTGCGTGCAGCGTCATGGCAGAGTCCTACATTTCTGTAGGACTAGCGTGGGGGGCGGGGCGGGTCGAGATCCGGTCGCGGGGAGTCGGGTTGCTGCGAGCAAGGGAGTGGCGGGTCGGCACCGGCTGGCGGGGAGTCGCGTTGCCGCGAACAGGGGAGTGGCGGCTCGGTCTCCAG
>CALATR010001326.1 GCA_937891875.1 uncultured Pseudomonadota bacterium
GAGGGTGACAACGAGCCGACTGAGGTCGTGGAACGACCCGTGGTACCTGCCGAGAAGCGTGATGGGCCGATTGTCGAGGAGCGACCACCGCCTCGGCGGGTCGTGGAGCTGATCTGCCCGGAGTCGCTTCGGGTCAACTGCCACGATGACCAGGGCGAACGTCTGGTCTCGGCTGCCTGCGATGCCAGTGAATCGTCGAGGCTGAACGTCCCGGGCGGCGTCGAGGTCACCTGCATCGTGCAGTCCGACGGGTGGCGCAATGCATGCGTGCTTGCGCCCGCCAAGGTGCCAACCCGCCTGCGCGTCGATCCCGAGTCCACGGGCTGCGAATGGGAGTGAGTCGAGCGAAAGATAGCGTTGGTCGGCACTAACGCATGATGTGCCGAGAGTGACGCGGGGAGTGGGGTTCCCGGGTTGAGACTGCGGCACATGTCGGGCGACGGTCGGGGCATTCCCGGAGACCGAATGCTCACCATGCTCCTCACGCTCCTCCCGGCACTGGCCGGCTGCGACCCCGCCGCCGAGGCGGACCGAGCGCTTGTGGTCCTCGAGAAGTCGCCGGAAGAGGCGGATCAGGTCGCCGCGGAGGCTCTGGCGGGTCTGGGATGTCTCGACCGTCCGGTGGATCGGGCTGTGCTCGCTCGATTGTGGCAGGTGCGCGGCGCGGCAAACGTGCTCGCCGGGCGGCAGGATGAGGGCTCGAGGTTGTTCCGACAGTCCTGCGCAGTGCGGTGGGGGTTCCAGCTGTCGCAAGAAGCACCTTCGGTCCAGGACCTCTACTTCGACGCCTGCGATGAGAGGTGGGAAACCGCGACCCTGACGTTGGCCGCGGTGCCTGCCGAGGCAGACCTCTACATCGACGGCGAGGAGCGGTCGGGACTCGAGCACGACGTCCGGATCGGAGTGCACTTCCTGCAGGTGTTGGGCGGAGAGGCTGCCTTCGCTCGGCAGGTCGATGTGCCGCTCGGTGGGGCGATCGTGAATCCGAGCCCGCCAGAGACGCCCGGTCGGAGCTCGCAGTCCTCCGGACGAGGGAAGACCGCCCGCAACGTGATGCGCGGGCTGGGCTGGGCGGGGCTCGTCGGGGGAGCAGCGCTCGGCGCGTCGGCCTGGCACAGCAACTACCGGCTTGAGCAGAGCGTGAAGGCCGGAAGCTACACGCTCGGCTCCGTGGGCCGCCGCTGGGATCGTCAGGCGGCCGTGGCGGGAGGTGGCGCTGGCGCGCTCGGCGTGGGGCTGACGGGCTTGGTCCTCGGGTACTCCGGGGCGCTTTGATTTCGATTCAATGGGTGGGGACGAAACTCAATCATGGAGGTGGGGTGTGGTGCGGAGAGTGAACGGAGTTCGATCGGCGGTGATTGCGCTGCTGACGGTGGTTCTGGTGGGCTGCATGACCGGCAGGGAATTCGCGGAGGAGTTGGTGGAGCCGGTGAGCGTGGATGTTGAATCGCTGTATGGCGAATTGGAGGAGCAGAGATCCAGTATCGAGACTCTTGAGCGGCTCCTTGAGTTCGATAGCAGCGACGACCGTCTGGGCCGGATTGAGGACCTGGAGGACCGTCTCGATGCTGAGCACGTCGTAGCTGACTTGATCCTCGAGGTCGATCCTAGCAGTGCTACGGATTGCTCCGCGGCCGTCGCTCAGACCCTGCAGGATGCGCTGGACTGCCTCGACGGTCGACGGATTCAAGCCGGCGTCGAAGTGACCATTGAGTTGTCCAGCGGGAGTCATCCGGTGTCCAGCACCGTCCATTGGGACCATCCGGATGGAGCGTCAATCCAACTGGTCGGTCAGGGCACGGGTAGCGGATCCAGCGTCCTGGCGTGTTCGACCGTTGCAGAGCCCTGCATCTCCGTGGTCGGTGCTGCTGACCTGAACCTGCGAGACCTGATCATCGACTGTGGAGGCATCGGAAGCGAGACCATGGGTCTGTATGCGGGGTCCGGTGGTGCCATTTGGATCGGCAGTCCTGGCGAATCTGACGAGTCGGTGGAGATTCAACGGTGCTACTCCGGCGTATGGGTGGAGAACGGAGCGTCGCTGGTGACCTCAGACAATGCCTTGACGATTGGCCTTGGCTACGACGGCATCCAGGTATGGAGAAATGGAACCGTGCACGCCCCTGGTGCCACAATCACGGCCGAGAACGGTACTGTCTCTGGCTCGCGGGGAGCCGTCGCGTCAGTCCCGCGCTCGACGCTTGTCGGGGGGTATGCGGCTGGGGGGAATGCAGGCAGTGTGATTGACGCCGAGGGAGCAGTGGCGTCCGCCAATACCGGATCGCGGGGCAGAAATGATGGCTTCCATGCCCGCTATGGGACGATCGTCTACGCTCACGACGCAACGGTGACCGGCTGGAAGTACCAGTTCTTCGCGTCCACCAACAGCACGATCACGGCGGAAGGAGCAACCATGAACGCCGATGGGGTAGGTCAATACGGGGCCTTCGTCACGGTGGGAGGGGTGGGGAACTTCGGCGAAGGGTCGATTTCCAACCTGACCGGCAACCGAACCGCGTTTCTACTGGACAACTTCTCCGTGGTGTACGCGAATCCGATGACCTACGATGGAACCGAGGTCACTCGATTCGGGTCGACGGGCTGTTCCAAGCTCAAGGACTCCGCAAACTGCGCAGAGTAGGTGGCCGGCTCCCGTGGTGTGCAGGCTACCTACCGCCACGGGAGCACCATCACACTCCCCCCCACACCCGCACCGCCGGCCCAGACTCCACCCGACAGATCTCCAGCGCCTCGATCCGCTCGTCCCGCGGTGCGAACCGGCTCCGTCCAGCCGGATCCCGGCCCAGCCACGGCTCGAGGCCGTCGATGATCGGCTTCATCAGGTCCTTGAGCGACCGGTCGGAGCGCACCTCGATGGAGACCTTGACCCCTTCGGTCGATGCTGGGGCCTGCCGGCGCACCTCACCAGCCCACGACCCGATCCAGTCTCCCGTTCGATCGGACGGCGGGGGGCTTTCGAACGTCGCGTCGAACTGGACATCCTCGATCACCAGGCGCTCGCGGCTGGCCCGCAGCGCGACGCCGGTGTTCGGGCCGTGCGCCCGCACCACTCGTAGACGCTGAAGCTCGGGGAACCCCTTGCTGTACCAGCCAGCGTCGCGGAGGGCGTCCAGGACGGGGCGAGAGAGGTTGTCGAGGTCGGGCGTGCAGCCGCGCTCGACGATCAACGCCATCGCCAGCTCGGCGGGGCCTGGGCCGAAGCCGTCCACGTCGTCGCGGACTCGCTCACGCCACGCGCGCTCTCCGTCCGACTCGCCCGGAGCGGGTGACCCGGGGACCAGGGCGTTGAACGGGCGGTCCTGCAGGTGCGCCGAGAGGATCAGCTGGACGTAGTCCCACGCGGGCAGGCCCTGTCGTCGGAGATCGAGGAACAGCGCTCCGAACAGCGCCTCCGTCGCCTGCGCCATGAACGTCTGGTCTCCGTCCTTCTCGATGTTCTTGTGGTCGCCGCAGGTCAGCAGCAAGGCCTCGCGCAGGCCCAGGCGTCTCCCCAGGTCCGCCAGGGCGGCGTTGCTCACCAGATTGACGCGCTCCGGAGTGCGCTTTCGCCGCTCGGTACCTTCGCCGAGCTTGGACAGCGTGGCCGCCAGGTAGATCACGGCATCCCCCAGCCACTCGAGGTCCTTCCAGTCGTCGCAGGCGCGATTCACCTGCCGCTGCTCGTTCGCCCACGCCTGGGAGGTCATGGCGATCTGGAAGAGCCCGGGGTGCCGAAAGCGGTAGCCGAGGGCGCGCTCGACTTCGAGGCGCTTGTTGTCGTTGTCGTTCATGGTCGCTCCAAGCAAGAAGGCGGGGAGGCCGGCAGGGGGCCGACCTCCCCGCGGGGCTCACTTCTTCTTGCCGCCGCCCTGGGCGTTCTTCGCGGCGGCGCGCTGGGCGCGGGCCTTGAAGTCGGCGTTGGTGTTGTTGCGGTCGGCGTGACCCTGAACGCGGCCAGCGGCCTTCGGGGTCATCGGGGTGCTCGTCTGCTTCTTCTTGTCGGCCATGGGTGCCTTCCTGTGGCTTCGAGCGACACCACCGTGGTGCCGCTCGAGACCTCCATGGCCGGTCAGAGACGGGCCTTGAACCGGGTTTCCCGGAACGGGTCAGACCTCCGGCCACCAACGGATCGCGTGGACCTCGAGGCCACCCGAGCGGGCCAGAAGCAAGGCGCGGTCGACGTCGCCGGGCGGCGGGAACGTACCGACGAACAGCCAGAACGTGGTGCGTTCATCCTGCGGATCCGCAGCGTAGCGGATGGGCGGCTGGGGACCTGCGCTGCGCGCTGCGGGGGCGACCACGGTCACGGCCTCTCCGCCATCCGGCGTCGCGAAGAGCGCCATCCAGCGGTCCTTGGCCAGCCAGACCTCCAGGTCGACCTGGTCGGGGGCGTCGTCGAGGGGGCGAGCCACCAGCGGGTCCGGGTTCGCCGTCGTCGCCGCCATCAACCCCAGGCCGGCGGGTGTACCCGGGGGGAGGGCGAGCCCAGCGCCGCCGAGGTCCAGGAGCCACTTCCACGCCTCCACCAGCCGCGTGGCTGCGGGCCGGCGAGCGAGCAGCGCCTCATCGGCGCGCTCTTCCTCCCACTCGCGGATGAGGGCCGTGAGCAGGCCCGGGACGGTCGGATCCGTGTTGCGGATCATCCAGCGGGTCACCGCGCGACGATCGGCAGGGCCGAGCTCATCGCGGACCCACGCGCGAAGCTGGTCAATGTCCATGGTCGTCCTCCCACTGCTCTTCCAGCTTCAAGATGGACTTCACCGCCGTCCTGCACCCGCGCTCGAGGAGCTTCGCCTCGCACTCCGTCTGGAGAGACGG
The DNA here is from genome assembly GCA_937891875.1 of uncultured Pseudomonadota bacterium. GTDB lineage: Bacteria > Myxococcota_A > UBA796 > UBA796 > REDI01. The sequence goes on from CALATR010001326.1 coordinate 4,819, forward strand.
AGCCTGCAGACGCCTGTTCCGCTGGTCTCGCAGGTCGGTCACCGTCTGCCAGGCGCCCTCCTTGGACAGTCGCGCCGCTTCGTGGGCACCCAGGCCGGCGGGTAGCTCCGGCGGCGGCTTCTTGGCCGACCACCGATACGGAGGGCGGTTCTCGGTCTTGGAGAAGCACAAGGCGTCCAGTGCCCGCCGGAAGTCCGGGTCGATCCGCTCCCGTGCCCGCGCCCATCGAACCATGACGCGCCAGGCGGCGAGGGCGTTCAGCCGGCTCACGGAGCCCTTCTTGTAGGTCCGCAGACTCTCCGGCAGCGGGGGGGCCGGGTCCCCATCGCCGTCGAAGAACTCGTCGCGGACCCCGATGGTGTCCGCCAGGAAGAGGGGCGCCATGTCCAGGCACCCGGTGGCGTGAACCACCCAGTCGAGCGCCTCGGCGAGGCTCTCCTCCAGTGCGGCCTGGTCCTGTGGACTCAGGCGGGTCGGGATGGACACAGCACCTCCAAGCTTCGAACCGTGATGCGCCAGCCCGCCCATGCGAGAGGGCTGCGCAGGAGAGACAGAATACCGTCGGCATCTCGTCGCGGTGCATTCTCGACCACGCGACCCAGCGCGCCGAGTGTCGGCGCCGCGCCCTCGGCGGTCGGAAGCCCACGCCATTCGAGCCAGGCATCCAGTCCCGCCGCGAGGGCAGCGTCGACCGTGCTCGAAGGACGGTTGAGCTCCGCGCGGATGGTGTCACTCACGACACCACCCTCGGCAACCGCCATTCGGTAGCCCTCGATGGTCTCGGCCAGTACCGCTGCATCGGAGCGCTCCGGCTCGGCTCTCCAGCGAGCGATCACGTCGGCGGCGATCATCGCGGTGCTCATGCCGTACTGCAGCCACAACGCGCCGACGA
>CALATR010001327.1 GCA_937891875.1 uncultured Pseudomonadota bacterium
CCCCACCCACCACCGACCCCGGCCCGCCACTGATCCTGGCCCGCCGCAGATCCGTGCCCCGACTCAGGCGTCGTCCACCCACGCGGGCAGCCAGGCGACGAAGCGGGCGCCGTCCGCGTAGTCGCGGTCCAGCCACAGCTCGCCGCCGTGGTTCTCGACGATGCTGCGGGCCGCGGCCAGGCCGACCCCGCGGCGGATCCCGCGGGTGCTCACCAGGGGCTCGAAGAGCTTGTCCCGGAGCTCCTCGGGCACGCCGGCGCCGTCGTCCTGCACCCACACGCGCACGCCCTCGCGGACCCGGTCCTCGCGCTCGGCGCCCAGGATGACGACCCCGCCGGTGTGCTGCAGCGCCTCGAAGGCGTTGAGCACCAGGTTGCCCAGCGCCTGGCCCAGCTGGGTGACGTCGCCGCGGACCGGGGGCAGGTCGCCGTCGAGCTGGACCTGGATGTTGAGCCCGGGCGGGCGGTTGGACTCCAGCACTGCCAGGCCGCGTTTCCACAGGCGCAGCAGATCCACCGGCACCGGCGTGCGCTCCTCCAGGCCCGCGAAGGCGTAGAGCTGGCGGGTCAGCGCCGTCGTCGCGTCCAGGCTCGGGTCCAGCTCGGTGACGAACGCCCCGTCGACGAGCCCCTTGGCGCGGGCCAGATCGAGCTTGCCGCGGATGAGGGTCACCAGGTTCGAGATGTCGTGGGCGACGCCGACCGCGAGGGTGGCGAGCTCCTGCTGGTGGCGCGCCTCCTCGAGGGCGCGGCGCATGCGCTCGGCCCGGGCCGCTTCTTCTGCCCGGCGGACCATGCCCCCCGCGATGGCGCCGAAGGTCCGCAGGCAGGAGCGCGCGACCTTGGACCAGGGCTCGGTGTGGCCGAGGGGAACCGCGAACATGGCCGCGCCCCAGAACCCGCCCGATCCCTCGATGGGCACGAGCAGGATCCCCTCGTCCCCGTGCATCTCGAGCAGCGTGTCCAGGCGGGCGTTCATGCCGCGCCAGGCCTCCATGACGTCTCCGCGCAAGAGGCCATCGTGCACGAAGCCCATGCCCCAGCTGCGCACGTCGACCACCTCCGGCACGACCTGGGGCGTGGCCCGCCAGCGCGCGTGGGCCCGATAGCTGCCGGGGGCGTCGGCGAGGTGCACCCACAGCGCGACCGCGACGAAGCCCTGGCTCATGCCCAGCTTGGCGAGCGCACCCTCGAGCACCGCCGGATCGTCCCCCGCCGCGACCAGCTCCTCGGCGGCGATCGCCAGGCCCAGGAGCGCCTTCACCGCGTCGGCGTCCTCCACCACGGCATCGACGAGCCCGGACACGCCGTGCTTGCCAAGGGCGGTCAGCAATGTGGAGTCCGGAGGAGGCGTCATGGGCAAGGTCCAACGAGCGGGGAGCGTACACCGTTCGGCCGGTGCTCGGCGTGTGAGCGCCTGTCACCGGGGTGGCCGACCGCGGCTATTCGGGTCACCATGAGGATGGGCATCCCGAGTGTGTCATGTTTCGACTGTTCGTACCGCAAACCCTGCTGATCGGGCTCCTGGGGCTGGCTGGCCTCACGGGCTGCACCAACGTGCTCTCCGGTGAGGCGGGCTTCACCGCAGGCCGGACCACCATCGTCCCGTGCCAGGACAAGCCGGGCGCGCTGATGGTCGTGGAGGCGCTCGACGAGTGCTGGCCGTCCAGCAGCGGGGAGCGCTTCTCCTGCTCCCAGTGGCGCCAGATCGTGTCGGAGAACTCCGCGTTCTGCAGCGACGAGATCGTCTACGACAGCCCCAGCACCAACACGCTCACCGGCTTCTTCTCGCCGCCGCTGGACCAGGACAACATGCTGGGCTCCGCGACCATCCGGCTGTACGACCTGCCGTGCAACCCGGAGGGTCCCGGTGCCTCGGACTACCCGAACTTCGCGGAGATGCTGTCGGTCTACACCGGCGACGCGCGCATCGTGAAGGACGATGGGGACTCCCGCGCCCAGGTCGAGTTCGAGATGTACCGCACGGACCTCGAGAGCGGAGAGCCCATGCTCGATCAGCTCGCCCTGTCCGGCAAGGTCACCGCCGGCGTCTGCCGCTGACCGTCGGACCGCGGCTCAGGCCTCGAGGCGCCGCCGGGTGCTGACGTCGGCCAGGGTGTCGAGCACCCCCAGGCTGGTCAGCCCGACAGCGAGCATGGCGGGTGCAGCGACGGGCACGGCCACGGCGAGGACTCCGCAGGCGGCCGGCACGAGAGCGCCGGCGCGCAGGTGTCGGTTGAAGGCCAGGGACTGGAGCAGCAGCTGCAGCGAGACCACGCCCAGATCGACGGCGATCGCGGCGTGGGGCGCTACGCCGGCCAGGGTGCAGCCCCCGAGCACGAGCACGCGGGACAGGGAGAAGAAGAGCAGGTGGCCGCCGATCCGGCGGTCGACCCCGACCGGGTCGCGCAGGGCGACGCGGCCCAGGGCGAGGGCGACCCCGAGGGCGCCGAGGACCGCGCCGATGAAGAGGAGGGTGGTGCTCGGACCGCCGAAGGGCAGGCTGCCCAGGGCGACCAGCGCGGCCGACGCGACCAGGGCGAAGCCGCCGCCGGTGAGCCACAGGCGGTTGATGCCGATGTGCGCAGCGACGTTGATGTCGGCGAGGCCGAGCTGGGCCCACCGCTCCCGGGTCAGGGCGCGCTCGTCGGCCTCCTTCTGGGCCTGCTCGATCCGCGCCTGCAGGTCCGGAGGAACCTCCGACAGGTAGGCGACGGCGGCGCGAGCCACGGAGAGCTCGCCGCGGGGCAGGGTGTGTTCTACGACCGCGCGCACGGTGCGCTGCAGGCCCTCGTGGGCGGCGGGGTTCTCGGGCCAGGCCTCGATGGCGCGGTGGTACGCGAACACGGCGGCGCCGAAGCGGTCGTGCACGGCCGGGTCCGACGGTCCGCGCGTCGCCTCGGTCATGCGGGTTTGCAAGCGTTCTTCCTCGGCTCTCGCGTCCTTGGTCAAGGACACGGAGGCGCGGTGGTCGAGCCACGTGACCAGCGCCCGGCGCACGGTCTCCGCGTCCTGGATGCGATCCGCGGGATCGCGGGCCAGGCAGCGGCGGGTGAGCTCCACCAGCTCCGGCGGCCCCTCGTCGGGCACCACGACACCGTTGCGGCAGGCCTCGATCACCATGTTCATCGCGTTGCTGCCGCCGTGGGGCGGTCGGCCATGGAGCAGCTGGAACAGCAGGCCGCCGATCAGGTACACGTCGGTCCAGGGGCCGACCTCGCCGTAGCGCTCGGAGACCATCTCGGGCGCCATGTACTGGGGGGTGCCCGCGCCGGGCTGGGTGTCGGAGAGGCGGGGCAGGCGCTCGTCGGCGTCGGGGTCCAGCGTCGCGGCCAGGCCCCAGTCGAGCACGTAGACCTCGCCGGCGGGGCCGACCATGATGTTGCCGGGCTTCAGATCGCGGTGCACGATCCGGTGGGCGTGGGCGGCGTGCATCGCGGCGCAGACCCGGATGAGGACGCCGACGTGTCCGGCGAGGGCGTCACGATCGCCGAAGACCCGCGCGGCGGAGTCGGGCTCGCGGAGCAGGCGGCTCCAGGGCTGGCCCTCGATGCGCTTGAGCAGGATCACCGGCTGGCCCTGGTCATCCATGCGGACGTCGTGCACGGGCACGACGTTGGGGTGGGACACCGCACTGGTGATCCGGGCCTCGCGGAGCAGGGCGCGGACGTGGGCGGGGGTGTCCCGGTCATGGCGCAGGCGCTTGACCGCCAGGGTCCGGCCGAGCAGGGGCTCGTCGGCCTGGTAGACGACCCCCATGCCGCCCTCGCCCAGCACGCCGCCATAGATCAGATCGCGCACCGGTCGCAGGGTGAGGTCAGGCTCCATGGGGTGCCTCCGCGGAGCTGCCGCGCAGCAGCACCGCCGCGAGGACCAGGTTCGCCGCGAACATCGCCGGCGCCCAGGTCCACGGGATCACGAGGGCGAGCAGGGCGACCATGCCGTAGGCGAGGGCGGGCAGCACGAGCCGGCCGTCGATGGAGAATGCCCCGGTGCCGCCGATCAGGGCGGTCATCGCGGCGACGACGATCCGCAGGGTGGGCGCGTCCACGCCGCCCAGCGCGCCGAGCGCGACGACGATCCCCCCCCCCGCCGTGCCCCAGATGGCCCACCCGGCGAGGTCGCGGGTGAGGCGGCTCGACGCCTGCCAGCTGGACGTGACCTGGGCGAGGAGCAGGGCGGCGACGGACAGGGCCGCGCACACCAGCACCATGACCAGCGGGGTGAACGGGGTGTCGGCGAACATCTGGGTCGCGAGGGGCGTCGGCACCCACAGCAGGGACAGGACCGCGCCGAGCCAGGCCCGGCGACCACCGTCGCGTCGGGGATCCCGGGTCCGGCCGATCGCGGCGAGCTGCTCTTCGGCGAGGGACGGTCCCTCGGAGCGCTCCGCCGCCTCGGCGATGTCGGCGAGCAGGTGCTCCGGCGGGTTCACGAGCGAGGTGACGACCGCTTCTGCGGCCGAGAAGTCCGCGCGCTCGATCAGGTGCTGCACGACCAGCTCGGCGGCGCGGGTCAGCCGCAGCCCGGCCGACTGCAGCTCGGGCGCCTCCTCCAGCGCCTGCTCGTAGCCCAGGCGCAGTGCGCCAAAGGTCCGGTAGACCGCCGCGATGTCGACGTCGGGCTCCCGGAGCAGTCGCTGCAGGGTGTCGAAGTGGGCGTCGGCCCTGGCCGCCACCTGCCACGCGCCGCGCTGGGCCAGAGCGCCGGAGAGGGCCTGGGCGAAGCTGGTGACGTCGGGGTAGCGGGCGGACGGGTTGCGGGAGAGGGCGCGCTTGCAGACGCGGGCGAGGGGCGGCGGCGCGTCGTGGGGGATCGGCGGATCTCGGAAGAGCACGTTCTTCAGCGTGCCGTCGCCCTCGTCCTGGTCCTCGTGGGGGGCCTGACCGGTGAGCACCCGGTACAGCAGGCCACCCAGCTGGTAGACGTCGGTGCGCTCGCTGATCGTGCCGGCCTCGCCGAGGAGCATCTCGGGGGGCTGGTAGCCGGCGGATCGCAGGGTGAGCTGCTCGGCCATCCCGAGGGGGGTGGCGGCCCGGCGAGGCACGGCCAGCGCCCAGTCGATCAGGTAGACCTCGCCGAGATCGCCGATCCAGACGCTCTCGGGGGCGAGCCCGCGGTGCAGGTAGCCGTGGTCGTGGGCAAACTTCACCGCCTGGCAGACGTCCAGCAGGACCCGGACGTGCCAGGCGAGCACGTCGGTCGCGCCGAAGCTGTCGCGGAGCACGTGGGGCTGGGAGAGCCGGCGGTCCCAGGTGGCGCCGGGCACGGAGGCGACCAGGACCTGAACGCCCCCTTCATCCTCGATGATCGCGTGGACCGGGAGGATGTTCGGATGGTCGAGGCGAGCCAGGAGGCGGGCCTCGGCGCGCAGATCGTCCTCGACCTCGGGCGGGGCGTGGGGGGCGGGCTGGAGCACCAGCACCGGGCGGCCGAGCGCGCACTGGGAGCCGAGGCGGATCTCGAGGTCGGGGCCGCGGTGGGTGAGCAGCTCGCCGACCTGGACCCGGGTCCCGTGCATGGTGATCCCGTCCAGCACCGGATCGAAGTCGTCGTCCGGCGCCAGGGGGAGCATGGCTGTGGTGGTCGCTGGGGATCCCATCAGCGGTGGGATCGGATCTTCGTGGCGGGAGCGAGAGGCACATGACCGAGCGCGCGCTCCCCGTTGGCCGCCGGGCGTGCCTGCGCTACGGCGAGGCCATGACCTACGTGCCCGACAACCCGCTCATCGTGCAGAGCGACCACACCATCCTGCTCGAGACCCAGGGTCCCCGCTTCGCCGAGGGACGCGATGTGCTCCTGGGCTTTGCCGAGCTGGTCAAGAGCCCCGAGTACATCCACACCTGGCGCCTGACGCCCCTGTCGCTGTGGAACGCAGCCGCCGCTGGCCACGACGCCGACTCGATCATCGAGGACATCACCCGCCTCGCCAAGTACCCCGTGCCCGACTCGGTCCTGCAGACGGTGCGCCTGCAGATCGGTCGCTACGGTCGCCTGCGGCTGGTGCGCGACGGCGACTTCCTGGCGTTGGAGGTCGATGATCCGGTCGATCTGCAGGAGATCCGCAGCCTCGCTCCCGCCGCCGACCTCATCGGGGAGCCGCTCTCCCCCCGCGCCGCCCGGGTCGCGCCGCGGGCCCGCGGCGAGCTCAAGCAGATCCTCACCAGCCTGGGCCATCCGGTGCAGGACCTCGCCGGCTACGACGACGGCGATCCCCTCGAGATGAAGCTCGCGCTGGACGGCGGAAGCGGCGGGGAGCCCTGGTCGCTCCGGGACTACCAGGTCGCGGCGGTCGACGCGTTCCACGGCGCGCCCGGTGCCATGGACGGCGGCAGCGGCGTGGTCGTGCTGCCGTGCGGGGCGGGCAAGACCCTGGTCGGCATCGCCGCCATGGTGCGCCTCGGGATGCGCACGCTGATCCTGTGCACCGGGCGCACGGCGCTGTTGCAGTGGAAGCGCGAGATCCTGGCGCGCACCAACCTCACCCCGTCCCAGGTCGGCGAGTTCAGCGCCGAGGTGAAGGAGCTCAAGCCGGTCACGGTGACGACCTACCAGATGCTCACCTGGCGCCCGTCGAAGAACGCCGTGCCCGCCCACTTTCGCCTGTTCCACGAGGCCAGCTGGGGGCTGGTCATCTACGACGAGGTGCACCTGCTGCCCGCGCCCATCTTCCGGGAGTCCGCCTGGCTGCAGGCTCGGCGACGCCTCGGCCTGACCGCGACCCTGGTCCGGGAGGACGGCCACGAGACCGACGTGTTCGCGCTGGTCGGCCCGAAGCGGTTCGACATGCCCTGGAAGCGCCTGGAGCACCAGGGGTGGATCGCCGCCGCGCGCTGCGTCGAGGTCCGCGTGCCCCTGTCGCCCGAGGACCGCGCCCGGTACGTGGTCGCCGGCAAGCGCGCCCAGCACGGCCTGGCGTCTCGGAACGCGCGCAAGGGCGCGGTGCTCGCCGAGCTGCTCGAGCGCCACCCCGACGCGCAGATCCTCGTGCTCGGCACCTACCTCGACCAGCTCGAGTTCCTCGCCCGGCGCTTCTCCCTGCCGGTCGTGACCGGCAAGACCCCCGCGTCCGAGCGCGCCGAGCACTTCGCCGACTTCCGCGCCGGCCGCACCCGGGTGCTCGCGCTGTCGAAGGTCGGAAACGCCGCGATCGACCTCCCTTCTGCCTCGGTGGCCATCCAGATCTCCGGCAGCTTCGGCAGCCGCCAGGAGGAGGCCCAGCGCCTGGGCCGGGTGCTGCGCAAGAAGGAAGGGGACAACGAGGCGATCTTCTACACCCTCGTCAGTGCGGACACCATCGAGGAGCAGCACGCGGCCCACCGCCAGCTCTTCCTGACCGAGCAGGGCTACCCCTACCGCATCGAGCTGGCCTCGTGAGCACGCCCCGCCGCGCGTGCAGCGTGCTGACCGTCAGCGACGCGGGCGTCTGGACCGAGCTCGCCGCGCGCTTCGACCTGGACGCCCACACGGTGGAGGTGATCGACCCCGTCCGCCGCGTGGTCGACGACGCCTTCGAGCGCGACGTGCTCCCCGACCTGAGGGACGAGATCCTGGTGCGCTACGCCCGCCGCGACGCCGCCGAGGAGGAGGCCGTCCGCGAGGACCTCGCCCACCGGGTGCAGGACCTGCGCTCCGACGTGCGCGAGGTGCTGTTCGCCGCCCAGCGCCACGCCCTCGACGACGGTGTGGTGTTCGGCGTGCATGCCTGGGATCCCGAGCACGACGGCCCCGCCGTGCGCGCGCTGGTCGGAGCCGAGCTGCTCTACCCGGTCACGGGCGAGGCCGATCCGGCCGCCCCCTACGCCGGCCGCTACCGGCTGAACCCCGACCTGCCCCCGCCCCCCGACGTCGACTACGACTTCGAGGAAGCGGTCATGGACGAGACCGACGACCTCTCCGAGCCCACCCCCGGCCCGATGGACCTGCTCCACGACCTGGCGGCGCTGGCGGCGGCCATGCACCGGGTGAGGCCGCGGCGTACGGCGACCGGCACGGTGTCGAAGTCCGACGTGAAGAAGCTGGGCAAGCACCTCGCCGTGCAGGCGCTGATCGACGGGGCGGCCCTGGAGGATCACCCGCGCTGGGGGCGGGCGCTGCGGGCGCTCGAGGCGCTGCACATGGTCGCCATGGACCCGCTCGAGCG
>CALATR010001328.1 GCA_937891875.1 uncultured Pseudomonadota bacterium
GGACAGGTCGCGGGTGACGGTGGTCTCCACGAAGGCCTGCACGATCTCGCGGAACGGCACCTCGGTGGTGGGCGTGGGCGGGGGCAGGCTCCACTCGCCCTCGCGCTCGGGGCCGACGGGCACGGTGTAGCGGTCGGTGAGGTCGCGGGCGGCGAGCAGCAGGGCGTCGAGCAGCGGGGACAGGGCCTGCTCGTCGGCGAGCTGGTCGCGCAGACGGGCGGCCGAGCGGGCAGCGTCTTCGGCGATGTGGTCCAGCGGCAGGGTCACGTCGCGCAGGGCCGCGGCCAGCTTCTTCGCGGGCAGGTCCTCCTGCAGCAGATCCTCGGCCTGGGTCAGGGCGTCGCGCATGGCGGCCTCGACACGGACCACCTGGGTCGCGCCCTTGCCCCGCACGTGGCGGGCCAGCTGGTCGCCGTGCTCTTCCACCAGATCGCGGATCCGCCCCTCGAGCCGCACGATCTCCAGGTCCAGCGCGAGCGCGTCGTAGCGGGCTCCCGTGCTCTTGCGCGCCTTCTGCAGGCCGCTCTCCAACACCTCCAGCCCCTTGGTCCGCTGGCTGAAGACCCGCGACAGACGCCGCCTTCCGCGAGGCAGGTCGATCGTGTTGATCCGCGGCAGCTCGTCGACCACGTCCCGCCAGGCGTCGGCCAGGATCCGCGCCGTGCGCAGGGCGCCGTCGGACGCGATCGCATCGATCTCGTCCCGCGCGAGGGCGAACTCCTCCTCCACCCGGATGCGGACCTGGGACAGGATCTTCGCCGGGTCCGTCCCCTTGGTGTCGCTCGCGTCGAGGAAGCTCTCGTAGGCGGTCGTGACCGTGTCGAACAGGCTCCGGGTCCGCCGCTGCAGGTGCTGCTCGCCGGTGATGAGGAGCGCGGCGAGACCCTCCAGACGGCTCGGGAGCAGGCCGAGCATGTGGTAGCTGACGAGCTCGCGTACCGGGACCCGCCGGGTGGGCACGCCGCCGCCCACGCTCGAGGCGACGCCGTGCCACGCGCGGAACATGCCGCGCTGCACCGACTTCAGGGAGTTCTCCTCGCCCGGCCCCTGCAGGGTCTGGGGCTCATAGGGCGCGTCCACCGACTCCGGCATCGCGATGACCAGGTCCTCGACGGCGTCGGCGACCGCCACCGGGCTCCACGTGGACCCCGCGACCTCCGCCGAGCGGGCGAGCACGAGGTCCCGCCAGCGGTCGGCCAGGGTCGCCATCTCGCTGCGGGCACGGAGCACGATATCGGGCGCATCCTCGGCCACCGCGACCGAGATGTGGCGGTGGTGGCGCAGGAACTCGCGACGCAGCGCGTGCAGGTACTCGTGGGCCTCCGCCGACCACTCGGCGAGGTGACCGTCCTGCACGTCCAGGACCATGCCCTCCAGGTCGGCCTTCAGCTCCGCGCCGATGTCGTCGAGGGTCGGACTCGAGGTCTTGGGCAAGAGCCCCCACGGATCCTCGACGTCCTCGGGCGGCTCCCAGGCGCGCAGCTGGGCCTCCTCCGGGTCACCGTCGACGACGGTGCTGGGCTCGTCCTCCTCCTCGTGGGCCTCCTCCTCGCTGCCGTCGGGGATCTCGCGCGCCATGCCCAGGGCGGCCTTGAGCGCCACCGGGCCGATGACCTCGTGCACGGCGACGCCGGCGATGATGAGGGCCTGCAAGGTCGAGCCGGTGTCGCCGAACTGGTTGCCCACCAGGTTGGCCAGCGCGATGGCCACGCCGGCCTGGGAGATGAAGCCGAGCCAGGCGTACTTCGTGACCGTGTCTGGGGCGCCGGTGACCGCGGTGCCTGCGCGGATGCCCAGCCAGATGGCGAACATGCGCATGCCCACCAGCGGCACGACGAAGGGCAGCAGCTGGAGCAGCTCGCCGATGTTCAGGTGCGCGCCGGTCAGGGTGAAGAACACCACGTAGACCGGCATGCCGAGCTTCTCGACCTCATGGATGAGGTGCTCGCCCTCGCGGCTGAAGTTGGTCGCGGCGAAGCCGGCGGCGATGAAGACGAGGGTGGTCTCCAGGCCCAGCGCCTCGCCGAAGTAGGCGACCGTGAAGACCACGCCGACCAGGAAGAGCAGCACCTCGACGCCGATCCAGCGCAGGTACTGGGCGACGCCCCAGCCCACGGCGAGTCCGATGATGAGGCTGCCGATGATGTGCCAGGCCAGGTAGAGCACGAAGTCGCCGAGGCTCTGGGGCTCGGCCGGTGCGTGGGCTTCCTCCTCCTCGCCGTGCTCGTCGTCGCCATGACCGTCGGTGGTGCCGTGGTCGCCTGCAGCTCCGGCCTCGCCGTGCCCGGTGGCCTCGCCGTGCCCGGTGGCCTCGCCGTGGCCGTCACTCGCCCCGTGCTCGCCGCCCTGGTCGTGGCTGGCCGGCTCGGAGCCCCCGGTCGCCGGAGTGTGGGTCGCGGCTCCGCCAGAACCAGCCTCTCTCGCCTCCTTTTCCGCCTTCTCGGCGGCCTTCTGCTCGGCCTTCTCCAGGCGCTCCGCCTCGATCTCCGCCGCGATCTCCGGCGGCATCGCCAGGTCCTCGGGGGCGATCGCCGCCGCCGCGACCGCAGCCACGATGCTGAAGATCAGCACCACCACGACGTCCTTCATGACGACCGCGGACAGGACCGCCTGGGTCATCGGACCCTTGGCGCGGGTGCCGTTGATGACGGCGATGGTGGCGGCGGGAGAGGTGGCGATGGAGATCGCCGCGACGATGGCGCCCAGCAGGAGCACGCCCGTGATGTCGAGCTGCCCCATCGCGATGCCCTTGCCCGCCTTGAAGGGCATGGACAGGATCTCGCCGACGTAGGGCACGCCCTGGAGCTGCCCCGAGATCACGACGACCAGGGCGACCATGGCGGGCACGATGACCACGATCTGGCCGCCGAGCACGCCCAGGATGGTCGCGAGCCCCTTGCGCAGGGACTCGAGCCGCAGCTCGCCGCCGGCGGTCATGGCGATGAGCGCGATGGCGAGCACGTTGAATGGCTGCAGGGTCTCCTGGACCACGAACGAGAGCACGCCGCCGTCGGGCTTGCCCTCGAACTCGGTGCCCGACAGGCCGAACGGCGGCGGCACGGTCTCCAGGCCGAACCACCCCTGACTGAACAGGAGGTCCAGGTAGGAGGCCATCGAGGGGCCGAGCAGCACGCCGGCCAGCAGGTAGCCGGTGATGTGCGGGAGCTTCACGACCCCGACGAGCTCGCCGAAGGTGTAGGAGGCGAGGACGACGAAGCCCAGGGCGAGCATCGCGGCGGGGCCGACGTTGTCGTTGACGCCGGCCCAGAAGTAGAGCAGGCCGATCGCGATGACCAGCGCGACGACGATCGCCCCCTTGCGGAGGACGTCGATGGGCTCGTTGCCGCCGTGACCCGCCACCTAGCGCCTCCAGAAGTCGGGAAGCAGGAGCGCCAGGAGCGTGAAGAACTCCAGGCGACCCAGGATCATGGTCAGGCTGAAGACGATCTTCGCGAACCAGCTGTAGCCCGCGAAGTTGTCGACGGGAGACTCGATGTAGCCCTCGAGGCCGAGGTTGTGGAAGGGGCCGGGGCCCATGTTGGAGACCGCCGTGAGCATGGCACCGAAGGCGGTGGGCACGCTGACGCCCTCGGTCAGCGTGATCAGCATCACGCCAGCCGCCATGGTCACCATGAAGATGAGGAAGAACGCGGCGACATCGAGGATGACGCTGCTGTCGACGGGCTCCTTGCCCATGCGCACGATGTGCACGACCTGGGGTCGGAAGCTGCGGCGCAGCTGGCCCCAGGAGAGCTTGAACAGCAGCACGATCCGGCTGACCTTGATGCCGCCGGCGGTGCTCCCGGCGCAGCCGCCGACGAACATGAGCAGCAGCATCACGGCCATGGCGATGGGCGGGAAGTGGGTGTAGCCGCTGGTGCCGTAGCCGGTGGAGGTGATGGTGGTCGCGACCATGAACAGGGCGTCGCGGAACATCTGGAAGCCGTATGCGGGATCGAAGGCCTGCGACCAGGTGTCCGCGGCAAAGACCAGCGCCAGCCACAGGGTCAGGGTGCTGCCGACGATGAGCCAGATGTAGATGCGGAACTCGGTGGAGCGCAGGAAGCCCTTGAGGTTCCGGTAGCGGATGACGCCGTAGTAGAGGCTGAAGTTGACGCCCGCGACGAGCATGAAGACCACGATGGTCCACTCGATGCCGAGGCTGTTCCACCAGCCCACCCGGGCCGCGTCGAAGCCGCCGACCGAGCTGTCGAGGGTGGAGAAGCCGCCGGTCGACATGGTCGTGAATGCGTGGCAGATCGACTCGAACAGGCTCATGCCGAAGAGCATGAGCAGGAGGATCTGCACCAGCGTGAAGACGGCGTAGATCCGCCACAACAGTGTGCTGGTCTCCGCGATGCGGGGGCGCAGGCCGCCCGCGACCGGGCCGGGGACCTCGCTGCGGTAGAGGTGCTTGCCACCCACGCCGATGTTGGGGAAGATCGCCACGAACAGCACGACGATGCCCATGCCGCCGAGCCACTGGGTCAGGGCGCGCCACAGCAGCAGCGGTCGCGAGATGGTGGCCTCGATCTGGCCAATCACGGTCGCGCCGGTGGTGGTGAAGCCGCTGACCGCTTCGAAGAAGGCGTCGTCCGGGGTCATGCCCGCGTCGAGCACGTAGGGCAGCCCGCCGAAGATGCCGATGGCGACCCAGATCAGCGCGACCACCAGGATGGCCTCGCGGCGTCCGAGGGGCACGTCGGCGGCCTTGCGACCGAGGCGACGCAGGCCGAAGCCCAGCAGCATCGAGATGGCGCCGGACAGGATCAGGCCGAACGCACCGCCGGCGTCCTGGGGCCGCGCGCCGCCCTCGAGCAGGTTCCACAGCGGGGTGGTCGCCGAGCACAGCAGCATCGCGCCGCCCAGACCCAGCATGACGCTGCCGATCGGGCGGGCGACGGCGTGGTACAGCCGTACGCGGGGCTCGGCGGAGGTGCGCGGCACCTAGGGCACCTCCGAGGTGAGGGGACCGGCCATCACAGCGCCCGCTTCTGGAAGAGGCGGGAGATCGCGGCGCGGGCCCGGGTCGTCGTGAGCACGATGACGGTGTCGCCGGGGTTCACGACGTCGTCGCCCCGGGGGATGGTCACGCCTCCTTCGCCGACGATCGCGGCGATGAGGGAGCCGCGGGGCACGTTCAGGCGCTTGAGTGGCACGTTGACGCCGCGGCTGTCGGGGGGCGCGATGATCTCGAGGACCTCGGCCTGGCCGCCCTCGAGCACGGTGAGGCTCTTGATCTCGCGCGAGCGGGTGAAGCGCAGGATGTGGTCGCTCGCGACGAGGCGCGGGGAGAGCACCACGTCGATGCCCAGCTGCTTGTAGATCTCCATGTAGTCGGGACGGTGCACGACGCAGATGGTGCGCGTGTTGCCGGTCCGCTTGGCCAGCAGGCAGGACATCAGGTTGGTCTCGTCCTCGTTGCTGGTGGCGACGAAGAGGTCGACCTCGGCGGCGCGCTCGTCCTTGAGCAGCGCGAGGTCGGTGCCGTCGCCCTGGAGCACGGTGACCTGGGGCAGCTGCTCGGCCACCGCGCGGGCCTTGTCCCCGTCGCGCTCGATGAGCATGACGTTGGCCCCGTCGGCGCAGAGCATGCGGGCGAGTGCGGTGCCGATGACGCCGCCGCCCACGATGCAGGCGCTGCGGGCCTGGCGGCTCGTGGTGAACAGGTCCTCGGCCTCCTCGATGTTCTCGCGCCGGCCGAGCAGGTAGATGCGGTCGTCCTGCCGCAGCACGTCCGCGCCGCCGGGGACGGACAGCTCGCCGTTGCGCACGATCGCCGCGACCAGCGTGTTGGGCAGCTCGAGCTTGGAGAGCGGCTTCTTGAGCATGCGGCAGCCCTTGCTGAGCTCGACCTGCACCAGCTCCACCCGGTCGTTGGCGAGGTCGATGACCTCGAGGGCCCCGTGCGACCGCGCGATCTTGGCGACCTCCTGGGCCAGCAGGAGCCGCGGGTTGATGACCACGTCCACGCCGAGCATGCCGTAGGCGACGCCCTCCCTGGCGTCGGACCAGGCCTGCCCCTGCACCCGGGCGATCGCGCGCTTCGCACCCAGCCGGCGCGCGGCGAGGGCGGTGACCAGGTTCACCTCGTCGTTGTTCGTGACCGCGACCAGCAGATCGGCGGACTCGACGCCGGCCTGGCGGAGGATCGCGTCGTTGGCGCCGTACCCGATGAGGGTGGCCACGTCGTGGCGCTCCTCGACCTCCTGGATGGTGGCCGGGGAGTCGTCGATGGCGACCACGTCGTGGCGCTCCCACTCGAGCATCTCCACGATGTGGCGACCGACCTGACCGATGCCGACGACGACGATGTTCACGGGTGCCTCCGGCCCATCTCAGGTCCCTCCGTTGGTGGTGTTGCCGCCGACCTCGCGGCGGATCTCGCCGGTGTCGACCAGGAGCCCCTTCAGCAGGCGGGGGGCCAGCACCTCGTGGATCATCACGCCGACCAGGATCGCGGTGTACGTGGCGTCGATGATGTCGTCCACGTAGGTGCCGCGCATGGCCGGGTCCAGGCCGATGTCGTAGACCAGCTTGAAGCTGACGGCCATGGCGATGGCGACGTCACCCTGGCCGATCATCCCCCGGAAGAGGTCCGACCGCAGGGGGGTGGTGAGCGAGGCAACCCAGCCGGACGCGGCCTTGCCCAGGAAGCGGACCCCGAAGAACACCGCGGACAGCGCGATCGACAGCACGACCGGCGGGAAGTCCCACATCAGGCCGGCGAGCAGCAGCAGGAGCAGGCTCACCGGGCGGTAGGTGCCCTGGACCGTCCGGCGGACCTTGGCGCCCGAGCGCGACACGTTGACCAGGATCATGCCGAGCACGAGGTTGATCGTGATCTCGGAGAGATCGAGGTAGTACGCCGCTCCTGACGCAAACGCGATGATGCCGACCAGGGCCAGCAGGGTGCCGTTGTCGCTGTCGTCCTCGTCCAGGTAGATCGCGAACATCAGGCCCAGGCCAGCGCCGAGCCCGAGGGTGATGCCCGACCACTCGGCCGGGGTGGGGGCGCGGGCGGTCGGGGCGTGGGCGGCCAGGTCCGGAGTGGCGAGGCCGTGGAAGCTGGCGAAGATGACGCCGAACGCCAGGATCGCGAGCATGTCCGAGAAGCGGGCGGCGCGGACGAGGGTGGTGAGGGTCTCGCCAGCCACCTGGTAGCGGCGGCGCACCACGTCCATCGCCGACGTGGAGCCGGCCCAGGCGATGGTTCCCATGACGCCGGCGCACAGGAGCAGGGACTGGTTGCCCTCGGGCACCGCTGCGGGGGCGAACAGCACGAGGATGGCGTAGGTGACGAAGGCGACCGGGACCGCGGTCAGCATGCCCTCGACCATGGCCAGGCGCAGCGCGCCATCCCGCCGGCTGATCAGCGCCTGCACGTCCAGGGCCATGCCGTAGAGCAGGCCGATCCAGCCCGCGGCGAGGGCCACGAAGGGCGCCAGGATCTCGAAGGTCCCCAGCTGGCCGGACTCCGGGAGGAAGGTCCAGCCGGTGGCGTCGCGGATCCAGCCGAGCAGGCCGAAGGTCGTCTCTCCCGGGAACAGGATGAAGCCGACCAGGGCGCCGAGGATGAGGTACTCGATGCTCGTCGCGACCAGGAAGACCCGCTGCAGCCACTCGACGACCGAGTGGGTGAGCAGGTAGGCCGCCGCCACCACCGCGATCAGCAGCAACACGATCAGCAGCGGGCCGCTGTCTCCGCCGCCTCCCGACGCGAGGGCCGGGACGGGGATCAGCAGTCCTGCGAGGATCGTCAGCAGCGCGGGAGCGCGGGTACGGATCGGCACCTCCTGGCGATCGTCCCGTCGAGCACCGCAACGTTACCCCGAGGGCACCCTGCAGTGCACGCCGGTTGCGTGCGCGGGGCTCGCCCGGTGGGGTGCATCACCGCCCGTGGATCAGGCGCCGCCGCCGCCGCCGGAGCCCACGCAGGCCTCGCCGGTCCAGACGTACTCGCCGGGCGGACCCTGGCGATCGGGGTCGTCCACCACGCGCTTGCTCATGCCGGGCGAGCCGTAGCTGTTGTTGAGCGAGTAGCCAGACGGTGCCTGGTAGCGCGCGACGACGAGCATCTTGTTGTTCTCGTTCGGGGCGCCGTTGAACGTGTTGTGCGTGTCGAAGAGGAAGTAGCCGTTGAAGATCGGCTCCTCCGGCTCGGGGTCGCCGTCCGCGTATCCGTAGAGCCCGTGGTACAGGTACTGACAGCCTTGATCCTTGAGCTCGCGGCGGAAGTAGTAGGCCTCTTCGCACTCGGAGCAGCCCAGCCGGTCGTAGTCCGTGGTGACGAACTCGGCGGTGATCTCCCAGGTGTCCTTGCAGTCGGCGGTGCCGCTGCCGCCGTGGAACCAGTACCAGGTCTCGGTGGCGGTCAGGTAGTACTTGCCGCCGCGCTCCTCGGACTTCGCGTCGGAGGTGTGCCAGTAGACCTGGGTGCCGGCGGCGCCGTCCGCCGTGTCGCAGCCCTCCGTGGTGTTCCAGAGGAACTTGAACTCCTCCGGGACGCCCAGACGATCCGCCGAGCTGTTGCCCGTGTCGTCGTCGGTGTCCGGATCGGTGTCATCACTCATGTCCGAGCCACCATCGGCACAGCCGAGAGCGACGGTGGCGGCAAGGGCCGCGACCAACAGGTTCAGGCGCATGTCTCCTCCAAGCGAGACCACAGTCTAGCCGTCCCGACCGGATCCCGGCCACGATCTGCCCGCCACGGGTCGGTCAAGTCACCGGCGCGGGGCGCTCCGTGCCGATGGGGCCGCCGAGAGGCCAGTCGACCGGATGTGCCGGTTCATAGCCAAGCTCCTCGCGAGCGCGCGTACCGTCCATCACCAGGCCGTAGTGCATTCGCCGCCGGTTCATGCCGTAGCTGAAGTCGGTGCCGAGCACGCGGTGGCGGAGCTCGTAGAGGGGCTGGATCACCGCACCCGGCGCGGGGATCTGCGGTCGGCCCCACTTGCGGATCGCCTCGGTGAGCGGGAGCGTGTCGAAGCCCGGGATGTTGAACACGCCCTCGCCGCTGCCGTGGGTCGCGCGCTCCAGCGCCACCACCAGGTCGTCGATGGTGGCGACGTTGACCATGGGATCGAAGCCGATGGGTCGGAAGACCACCGGGGCCTCCAGCAGATCGTAGAGCTGGGAGCCCGTGCCCGGCGCGAGGGCCTCGGCGCAGCGCAGCACGACGATCTCGGCGCGCGACAGCCCCATGCGGGCGCAGGCGGTGAGATCGGCCTCGACGCGATCGCGCACGTACTGGGCCGCGCCGGGAGACAGGTCCAGGGGGTGGTTCTCGGTGACCTTGACCGGCAGGTCGAGTCCGACCTTGTAGACGGCGGCATAGCTCTTGACGACCACCCGCCGGATGGTGGGGTGGCGGTCGGTGAGGTCGAGGATGGCGCGCAGGGCCTCGACGTTGAGCTTGTGCACCTTGCGACCGCCCATGTGGGCACGCCGGTGCTGCGCCAGGTGTACGACGACCTCCACGCCGAGGTCACGGGCCGGCCCGAACACCAGCTCCCGCACCCGCCGCGAGCGGGTCAGGTCCACCTGGAGGTAGGTCAGACGCCGACTCTCGGGCAAGGTCAGCGCTTGGGCCCGGGGCAGGTGCCCGCAGGTGAGCACGTGCTTCACGCGGGTGTCGGCCAGAAAGGAGCGGACCAGGCGCTCGCTGATCGGCGAGCCCACACCGGTCACCAGCACGCTGATCACCGGAACACCCCCTCGCGTTGCTCCAGCCCCTCGTCGATGAGCGCCTGCACCGCGGCCTTGACCTCCAGGGCGCACGCGCTGACGATGTCTGGATCATCGGCGTCGGCCGGGGCGAACCGCTCGTGGAAGGTCATGGGCTCACCGTAGTGGATGTGGTAGCGCACGGGGAGCGGGAAGAGCGTGGCGGGCACCGGGATGTAGGGGATCTGCCCGACGCCGGGCAGCCGCGCGACCTGGGGCATCTGCTCCTCGGGCCCGATGAGGGCGGCCGGGACGATGGTGGCGCGGTGGCGGATCGCGAGCTCGCAGTGGCCCTGGCGCCACTCCTGCAGGTGGTAGCGCTCGGAGAAGGGCTTGCCGATTCCCGGCGTTCCTTCCGGAAAGAGCATCAGCAGCTCCCCGGACTCGAGCAGGGCGCGGGCATTGCCCCGGCTGCCGCCGACGGTGCCGGTGCGGGCGAAGGTCGTGCCGACGAGCGGCAGGCCGGAGACGAAGTAGTCCGCGATGGGCCTGGGGGCGCGGGGCGGGTCGGTGTGCCGGTAGATGTCGGCCCACAGCATGCTGGCGTCGTAGGGCAGGGTGCCCGAGTGGTTGGCGGCGACGATGGTCGGGCCGGACGCGGGGATGTTGTCGGCGCCATAGCTCCTCACCCGGAACCAGCGCTCGTACAGCGGGCTCGTGATGAGGTCGGCGAAGGAGACCCAGTCGGGGTGCAGTCCGAACGCGTCGAAGCCGTGCCCGGCGTCCTGGTAGCGGAAGCGGGCGCGGCGATCGGCGATGTCGGGATTGCCCAGCGCGCGGGTGAGGGCGCGGACGACGCGTGGCGGGAGCATGGGGCCTCGATGGTGCCCCACGTAGCGTCCCCGGGCCTACCTGCGAAGGTCGATCGCGTCCTTGTACGCCGAGCGTGCGCGGCTCTCCTGGCCCAGCGCCTCGTACGCCTTGCCCAGCGCCCACGACAGGTCTGCCCGGCGCAGGTCGGTGAGGCCGCCGCCGTCGAGCAGGCGCCTGGCCTGGTCCCGCGCGTCCTCGGGCTTGCCCTGCTGGAGCAGGACCAGCACGGCCTGGGTCTCGCCGGCGGGAGACGCGCTGGGCCGGGCCTCGCGCTCCAAGCTCGAGAGTTCGGCTTCCTTCCTCTCCTCTCGGCTGGGCGCGCTGGCGCCGCCGCCGCTGGAGAGGGCGTCCAGGGTCTCGCTCTCGGCAGCGGCCGGGGCCTCCATCGAACGGGTCGAGGTGGAGCGGCCCGTGGGGATGCGTGCGACGTCGTCCGCCGTGACCTTCACCGGTGCTTCGGCCTCCTCGACCTCCTCCGGCATCAGCACCTCCTCCTGCTCGAGGTCGAACTCGTCGCTGGGTTCCTCCAGCTCCAGGTCTGCGACCGCGTCCAGGTCCCCGTCGGCCGCGCTGACGCCGCCCATCCCGCCGAGCGTGCCGCCGGTCGTGCTCGACGTCGAGGTCGTCCCGGACGTCGTGCGGGTCACGCCGTTCCCGGCGACCTCCCCGCCGGCGATCCTGCCGTCACCGAAGTCGTTGTCGTCCTCGAGCATGCTGTCGCCGGCGGACTCCTCCTTCTTGCGCTTGGCGGCGGTCGGCGCGGGGATCCGCATCCCGCGCTCGGCGGTCCCGTCGGGCTCGGGGTCCTCGCCCAGGTCTGCGACCGCGTCGTCCTCCGCACCGGCGAAGTCCTTGGCGCTCGGCCCCGCCTGGGGCGTGAACGCAGACGAGGGGGGCTCGTTGGCCTCTTCCAGGGCGGCCACGCCCATGCCGCCAGGGGCGTTCGAGGACAGCATCGCCGGGCCGACCAGCAGGCCGATCAGTGCGGCTGCAGCGAGGGAGCCGGCGCCGGCCATCAGCCAGGGGATCCACCTGCGGTTGGGGGTGTTGGCCGGCGGGGGCTCGGCGGCGGGGGCGACCGCCGGCTGGGGTGCGGGCCCGGCGTCGCCAGGCGCATTGTCGGCGTCGACCGCAGCACCTGCGGAGGGTACTGCGAGCGGTCCGGACAGCACGCCGGCGAGGATGTCGTCGGCGGTGAGCGTCAGCTCCGGAGCCAGGTCCGGGCGCAGGGCCAGCACCGACTCCACCACGTCCGGGTCGAGTCCAGCGGGGATTTCACCGGGTGGGAGCTGGCCTTCCAGCCAGCGCGCCAACACCTCGGCCTGCCGCTCTTCGGGCAGGGTCGGGTCGGGATCGCTCATGGCGGGTATTCCTTGCGGAAGGCCTTGCAGGCTCGGTGGAACAGGACGTCGAAGGTGGCGATCTTCACGCCGAGGGCCTCGGCGCACTCCTCGCGGCTGCGGTCCTCGATGAGGCGCATGCGCAGGGCGGTCGCGTAGCGTTCGTTGAGTCGGGACAGGGAGAGCTCGACGAGGCGCTTGATGTCTGCCTCCTCGAGTCCGCGGTCGGGGGCGGCGGGGCGCTGGTGCAGCGCCTCCACCGGCTCCTGGGCGACCGCCTCGGCGAGCTGCCGGTCCCGCTTGCGGCGGCGGTGCACGTCGATCGCCTTGTTGATCGCGATGCGTCGCAGCCAGAAGTAGATGCTCCGGTTCTGGGGCCGGTAGGTGCCGATCTTCTCCAGCGCGGTGCGGAAGGTGTCGCGCAGCACGTCCTCGGCGAGTGCGGGGTCGGGCAGTCGAGGCAGCACGGCCTGGCGGTAGATCTGCTTGCCGTACCACCCGTAGAGGGTGGCGAAGGCAGCTCGATCTCCGGCTTGCAAGCGCTCTACCACGGCGCACTCCTGGTCGAGGGGCACGAGGTCGCTTCGATGGGTTGTCGATGCTTCCTCGCTCACGCACCTCTCCAACGGGGCCGGCTCGCGCATCTTACAGGGGCGACAACTTTCAGGCGTGTCGGTTCGCCGATCCGCGCCCCGGGGCGATCAGAGCATGACCACGATCAGGTGGTGTCGGGCCCGGGCGGCCTCGGCGGCCAGGACCAGCAGCTCCTGCGACGCGCCCACGATCCACTCGACGTCGTCGTCGAGGGTGTCGGGGTCGATGCCGTCGAAGTAGGGATAGGGCGCCTCGCCCCCCTGGAACGCCGCACCGGTGAGGAAGCCGCGCATGCCCTCGGTGTCGACGCTCTCGAGCGCCGTCTTCAGGGTGGCGACGCGGTCGGGCTCCATGAGGATGGCCGGGCCGTAGCCGAGGTCTCCGTCGTGGAGCGGGCCGGAGCAGTACTGGTAGATGCCGGCGGCGTCGTTGCCGGCGATGGCGCGGCCGAGCACGTCCCAGGCCTTGTCCAGGCTGACCATGTCCGCCATGTTCTCTTCGAGCCAGGCCTCGATGGCGGCGTCATCGCCCCGCAGGCGCTCGACGGTGACGTCGTCGGCCCGTCCGATGTGCATGAGCATGCTCACGGCGCCTCCAGCA
>CALATR010001329.1 GCA_937891875.1 uncultured Pseudomonadota bacterium
CCGCCGTGAGCGCAGGCGCCGAGCTGGTCGAGCCTGCGCGCGACCTGTTCTACGGCCAGCGCCGCGCCCTGATCCGCGACCCGGACGGCACCGTCGTGGACCTGTCGACCCCGTGCTCGCCGGACCCGTCATGGATGTCCCGGGTCAGCGAGGGCGAGGACGGGCGGTTCATCGAGGCACCGCCCGTCCCCTGAGTCCGTGCAACCCCTCACGTCCTGACCCCGGCGAACCCGCCCCCCCGCCGACCGGCTGTTCCCGTGCAACCCCTCACGTCCTGACCCCGAAGAACTCGGCCGCGAACGCCCCTTCCGGCGCCCCGCCCACCTCGTGCACCGTCCCCTCCTGCGCGACCCGCCCCTCCTCGAGCACCACCACGTGGTCGGCCAGGGCGTCCACGTCGCGCACGTCGTGGGTCACGAGCACCACCGGCACGCCGACCTGCCGCACCCGCTCCCCCAGGTACGCGCGGGTGGTGCGGCGCACGCCCACGTCCAGCGCGGCGAGGGGCTCGTCGAGGAGCAGCAGCCGGGGCTGGACCGCGAGCGCCCGGGCCAGCGCCACCCGCTGCCGCTCCCCGCCGGACAGGGCCCCTACCCGGCGGTCGACCAGGCCATCGGCGGACAGCTCCGCCATGACCGCCCGGGCGCGCTCGCGACGCTCCGTCCGGCGACCGCGCAGTCCGAACGCCACGTTGTCGAGCGCGGTCAGGTGGGGGAAGAGCGCGTAGCCCTGGGGCACGTAGCCGACCCGGCGGTCCTCGGGAGGCAGGCAGAGCCCCGCCCCCAGATCGCACACGACCTCGCCCCCGACGACGACCCGCCCGGCGTCGGGGCGGAGCAGTCCGGCCAGCACCCGCACGAGCGAGGTCTTGCCCGCACCGTTGGGACCGAGCAGGGCGGTGACCCCGGTCCGATCGGCGAGCTGCACGTCGAGCGCGAGCGCCCCCAGCCGCGTCCGCACCACCGCCGACCAGGTCACCCGCGCCTCCAGAGCAGCGCCGGCAGCGAGCGCAGGCCGACCAGCGCCAGCAGCGCCACCGCGACCAGCGCGAGCGAGAGCGCCACGGCGACCCGCACGTCGGACTCCAGCGCGGTGTAGATCGCGAGCGGCAGCGTCTGGGTCACCCCGGCCAGGTTGCCGGCAAAGAGCAGGGTGGCCCCAAACTCTCCGAGACTGCGTGCCCACGCCAGCGCGAGCCCGGAGACGAGCCCGGGCAGCGCCACCGGCACGGCGACCGAGAGCACCGCCCGGGTCCGCGAGGCCCCCAGGGTGCGGGCGACGTCGAGCAGCTCGGGATCGACCTGGCGGAAGGCCTGGGTCGCGGCGGCTACGTAGAACGGCGCGCTGACGACGGCCTGGGCGACGACGACCGCCGCGGTGGTGAACGGCAGGGCGATGCCGAGCCCGTCCAGGGCGGGGCCGAGCAGGCCCTGGCGACCGAACGCGGTCAGGAGCGCCACACCGATGACGGCGGGCGGCACGACGACCGGCAGATCGACCAGGGACTCGAGCAGGCGGGAGAGCGCGCCCTGCCCCCGGGACAGGAACCAGGCGAGCGGCGTGCCGGTCAGGGCGACCACGAGCAGCGCGAGCAGCGACGTGCGCGCGGAGAGCCACAAGGCAGGGAGGAAGAGCGGATGGCGCACGCCGCCCCACAGCTGGGCGGGGCTCGACGCGAGCAGCAGACCCAAGGCAGGCAGGAGCAGCAGCAGCACCAGCGCGCCGGCGAGGAGCACCGCCGGCGCTGCGACAAGCGCGCCCAGACCGACCGATCGGGGGGCGCTCACGGCGCGCCGAACCCGTGGCGCTCGAGCACCGCCCGTCCGGTCGGTCCGGTCAGCAGCCCCAGGAAGGCGTCGGCCAGCTCGGGCGCGTCGGTCGCCACCACGCGGCCCGCCAGCAGCTGCGCCCCGGGATCCACGGCCGCCGGGACGTCCACCGCCCGCAGGCCGTCGATCCCGACCAGGTCGGTGCGGTAGACGATCGCCGCGTCCGCCTCGCCCATGGCGACCTTGGTGCGCACCAGCCGCACGTTGGACTCCCGCGACACGACGTGGCCGCGCACCGCCTGCACGAACTCCGGCCCCAGCACCTCGCCCGACGCGTCCAGCGCCCGATCCGTGTAGGCGCCGATGGGCGAGGTGGGTGCGCCGATCACCAGCCGCTCCGCCCGGGGCAGCTGGTCGAACGCGCGGATGGGCGAGTCCTCGGACACCGCGACGACCAGCCGGTTGACCGCGAACACCCCGCGGTCGTCGACCAGGCCCGCCCCGTCGAGCGCCGCCATGTGGTCCGGGTTCGCCGCGAGGAACACGTCCGCGGGCGCCCCCTGCTCGATCTGCAGCCGCAGCACCTGGGTCCCGGCGAGGGCGACCTGCACGTCAATGCCTGGATGTTCCGCCTCGAACGCCGACTCCAGATCCTCCATGGTCTCGGTGAGCGAGGCCGCCGCGTACACCGTCAGCACGTCAGCCTGGGTCGTGGAGCAGCCGCACAAGAGGCTCAGCAGCAGGAGCGTCCTCACGCCGCCTCCCCGTCGGTCCGCGCGGTCTGGCCGACGAGACCGAGGTCGTAGCCGGCGATCCGGGACGCCTCGGCGCGGAAGCCGCGACCGGTCAGGGTCTCGACCAGCCGCGCCACGCGCGGATCGTCGGCGAGATCCGCCGGGAACGCGAGATCGAAGCGCTCCTCCGACAGCGGCGTGAACGACAGCCCCGCCGCCAGGGCGACGGCCTCGATCGCCACGCCCGCATCCGCCGCGTTCACCTGCACCAGCCGCGCCACGTCGGCATGCCCCCGGGCCAGCGGTCCCTCGGGCAGCTCGCCGATGGCCGCCTGCACCACCCGCGACGCTCCCGCCCCCGGACCCCGGCGCGCAAACCGCAGCCCCGGCCGGGCGAGATCAGCGAGACTCCGGATCCCGAGCGGGTTCCCGGGTGCGGTCAGGATCCCCTGCCGCCAGCGGGTCAGGTGCACGACCACGAGCGGTCGACCGCGCAGGCGTGCCCGCAGCAGATCGAGGTTTGCCGCCTGGGATGCCGGATCCCAGGCGTGCAGTCCGGCCACGTGCACGAGCCCCATATCGAGCCAGTCGAGCGCCCGCCCCGTGGACGCGGACAGCCAGGTGACCCCCGCGCTGGGGCGATGGCCGAGCAGGGCCAGCAGGGGCGCACAGCCAGCGACCAGCAGACGGTCGGCCAAGCGGTCCACCGCGTGCAGGGGCTCCACCCGCGCGCCGCCGAGCAGCAGACCATCCGCCGGGCGCACCTCGTCCGCACCCAGCACGTGGGCGACCCAGCTCCCGCGCACCCGGCCGAGCAGCACCCGCTCCGAGCCCACGCCGACGGTCCGCACGGAGAGGCCGGACGCAACAGGCAGCGAGAACAAGGCTTCGACCGAGACTCCCAGCACCTGAGCCAGCCGGAGCGAAAGCACCGTCGACGGCACCTGTCGCCCGCCCTCGACCGCGTTGATCGCCTGCCGACTCACGCCGACCCGCTCGCCCAGGGCCTGCTGGGAGAGGCCCGCGCGCTCGCGCAGGTCCCGGAGGTGGCAGGTGAGGGTGGGATCGTCGGCCATGTCGCCTGGACCTTACCACTGTCAGGCCAACCTGACAGTGGCCTCCCCTACCCTCCCGCCGTACGCTGGCCCCGCCCCGGAGGGTCCATGTCCACGCCCCAAGGCGTCTCCTGGCTCTGGCCGACCCCGCTGTACACGCGCACGCTGCTCACCGCAGACCGCATGAAGCCCGACCTGCTGGCCCTCGCCGCCCGCCTGCGCGAGGCCGACGGCGCCACCGCCGACCGCGCCTGGGCCTCCACCGACGACCTCTACCTGCACAGGGAGCCCCGCGGCCTGACCGAGCTCGCTGACGCTGTCCGCAGCGGGGTCGCCGATGCCGCCGCCCGGGTCAACCAGGCCGCGTGGGCCCAGGCCCGCCCCGCCGGCCTGCGGGTCGACCTGGTGGGCATGTGGATGCAGGCCAGCAACCGCTACGCCCGCCACGACGTGCACAACCACGGCAACTGCTCCTGGTCCGGCGTGTACTACGTCGACGTCGACCCCACCGAGCGCCGCACCGCCCACCCCGACCTGGGCGAGGCCAACGGCATGACCCGCCTGCACAGCCCCCTGCTCGACCGGCTCGGCGGCGCCTACATGGACCTCGGCGCGGCCTGGCTCCAGGACAGCCACGTCGACCTCGACCCCGAGCCCGGACTGCTGGTCATCTGGCCCAGCTTCCTGCTGCACCAGGTGCTCCCCTACGACGGCGACCGAGACCGGGTCATCGTCAGCTTCAACGCGACGATCCACGGGCCGGGAGGCGGACCGGGGTTCGGGTTCTGATCCCGATCAGCGCAGGATTATCAGCCTGCGACCTACATGGATCGGGGACCCGGACCGACCTGCGACCAGGGGCGGAGGTGCCTCTTGGCCCACGCGCGTCGCCGCTCCTCGCAGAAGTCCCAGGACAACCTGGTCGCCACCCGGAACAACGCCTGCCTGACCCCGGTGCCGCGCTCCGAGCCCCAGCAGCAGGACGCCGGCGCGGACTGCGGCAGCCCCATGCTGGGTGCGGTCGCCCAGTCCGCGGCAAATCGGCCGGCGACGCCGCCGGCGACCGGCGCCGCCACGAAGCAGAAGCTCTCCGCCTCGGACGTGACCGCGGGATCCCTGGAGCGGGTCTTCGGCCGGTCGCGCACCGGGTCCGTGGCTGCCGAGCTCGGGATCGGGCTGGAGGCGAGCATCGCCGGAGTCCTGAAGCTGCACGCCAACCTGACTGCTGGCGTCCAGGTCAGCTTCGATGACGACCGTCGTGTCCGTGCTGCGGCGAAGCTGACCCTCGGCGTCGGGGGCGAAGTCGACCTGGCGCTCCTCAAGGGCAAGGTCGGCTACTCGTTCTCCCGCTCCGTCGAGGCGACGTTCGACAGCCCGGCCCACTTCTACGCCTGGCTTCAGTCCACGGTGGCCCACTACCAGAACGCCATCGAGCAGTACGTCAAGACGAAGGCCGGCGACAAGGGAAAGGACAAGGCGATCACCGGCACCAAGGTCGCCGCCCCGCAGGTGAACGACCAGCCGACGCTGCGGATCGAGCGGAACACCGGCAGCTTCGAGATCAGCGGTCAGATCGCGGCGCTTCGGAAGCAGTTCCCGTGGCTGGTCGGCGGCGGCATGGCAGCGAGGGACGAGAAGTTCGTCGCCACCCGGATCAAGGACGGCAAGGCCCAGGAGCTGCACGGTGGCGTGATCCGCCGCATCGTCAAGGTCGCCACGACCGTCGGCTCGGTCGAGGTCGAGTTCAGCCTGACGACCAACCACCCCAACCCGGACCAGGAGGGCGTGTTCTGGGACTTCCGCTTCACCCCCACCCTGAGCCCGATGGCACTCGCGACGCTGAAGGGGAAGAAGCAGGCCCTCGGCGCGTTCCGTCCCTCCAGGGGGGCAGACCCGAAGCAGGTCGCAGCCGAGCTGGCCCAGTACATCCACAAGCTGCTCGCGGGTGC
>CALATR010001330.1 GCA_937891875.1 uncultured Pseudomonadota bacterium
AGTAGGCGGTGACCCGCTGGCGCTCCTCGCCGGCCTGGAAGCGCGGCGACTTGTCGGCGACGAACATGTAGACGCGCTCGTCTCCGCCGTTGTGGTTGCGGGTGCCGGGCCAGCAGGTGTTCTTCTCGTAGAAGCGGGTGTTGTAGAGGTTCACGCCGCCGCGGGTGTGGCCGACCACGGTCTCGCCGCACTTGATCTCGGCGGTGACGCAGTCGGGGCCGTTGACCGGGCCACCGTCGGACAGGGAGCCACACTGGGCCAGGGTCACCCCGGGGTCGGGGCCACCGCCGCCGGCGACCTTGCGGAAGAAGCCGGACGCGCCGCCAGAGTTCTGGGCAGGCTTGGAGCCGACCGCGACGGGGCCACCGCCTCCGCCGCCGCCGCCGCCGCCGTTGGACGTGGTGCCCCCGCCACCGCCGCCGCCACCGCCGTCGCCACCGCCATCACTGCTGCCGCCACCGCCATCGCTGGTAGCGTCGTGGATGGCCTGACGGACAGCGTCGCAGCCTGCCGTCATGGACAGGGCGAGCAGGAGTGGAAACAGGTAGCGCATCAGGACCTCCGAACGGGCCGCGAGGCTACCACCCACCCTCGCCCGGACAAGGGGTCCATCCCAGATTTGCGTCAGCGGCGGTAGCGACCCGCTGCCGGTGGGCCTTCCCGGAGTGCGCGACCGGTCGCGACGAGGCGCTCCAGCACGCTCCAGACCTCGACCGGGTCCGCGCCGAGCGCCTCGGCGAGCTGGGCGACCGTCCGGGACTCGCCGGTGGTCAGGGCCTCCCGCAGGCGGCGGGACAGGTCGAGCACGTCGGCCGCAGCGCGCTTGCCCGCCTCGACCCCGGGCTGGTGGTAGGCGTTGATGTCGACCAGGCTGGCGTACAGGCCCACCGCCCGCTCGAACAGGGCGATCAACGCGCCGATCTGGCGTGCGTCCAGCCGGGGCAGGGTGAGGGTCAGGCACGGGCGCTGCTCCTCGACCAGCGCGCGCCTCGTGCCCAGCAGGAAGCCTTGCAGGGTGTCGCCGGCGGACGCGCCGGGCAGGACCTCGAGCGGGGAGCCGCGCCCGTCGTCCAGGACCTGCACGAACACGACGAAGGCGTCGCGGCGCCCATCGCGGAGCTGCTGCACGTACGCGTGCTGGTCGGTGCTGCCCTTGTTCCCGTACACGGTCAGCCCCTGGTCGACCGTGTTGCCCGACCGATCCAGGCGCTTGCCCAGCGACTCCATGACCAGCTGCTGGAGGTAGCGCGCCATGAGGCCCAGGCGGTCCCGGTACGGCAGCACGACCATGTTCTTGTCGCCGCGGCCCTCGCCCAGCACGTGCCACGCCCCGGCCAGCAGGGCGGCGGGGTTGGCGCGCCAGTCGGGCGCACGGGTCCAGGTGTCCATCTCCCGGGCGCCCTCGAGCAGCGGACCGGTTGGCACCCCGGCGAGCTCGGCCGGCAGGAGCCCGACCGCGCTGGTCACGCTGAACCGTCCGCCGACCCAGTCCCACACCGGAAAGGTCATCAACCAGCCCTCGTCCACGGCGATCCGGTCGAGCTTGCTGTCCGCCACCGTGATCGCGACCGCCCGCGGGGCGAGCTCGTGGCCGCGCTGGGCCAGGGCCTCCCGCACGAGCGCGAGCCCGTTGTTGGTCTCGACCGTGCCGCCGGACTTCGACACCACCACCACGAGGCAGTGGGCGAGGTCGTCTCCCAGGGCGCCGAGCAGCTTGCCGATGCCGTCTGCATCGGTGTTGTCGACGAAGTGCAGACTCAGCGCCCGGCGCGGACCGTCCAGATCGGCGTCCGGGGAGAGGGCCTCGTCCAGCAGCATCGGGCCCAGGGCGCTGCCGCCGATCCCGATGTGCACGACGTCGGTGAAGGGCAGGCCGTCGGGCGCCGCGATCTGGCCCCGGCGCACCTTGGCGGCGAAGGCCTGCACCGCCTCGACGGTCTCGCCGATGGCGCGCGCCTGGCCCATGGTCGGCGCGTCGTCGGGGGCCCGCAGCCAGGTGTGACCGACCTGGCGGTCCTCGTCGACGTTGACGTGCTCGCCGGACTCCTGGCGCTCCAGGTCCGCGAACGCCCGCTCCCACGGCAGGGCGTCGAGGGCGTCGGGTTCGAGTCCCGCGGTGGTGGCGTCGAGCCACCAGGCCTCGAGGGGGTGCGCAGCGATCAGCTCGGGCGGCCAGGTCACGGGACCTCCAGGGTGGCAACGCTAACCACGTCGGTCGAGCCTGCGATCGGGAGGCACCGAATCGGTCCGGGTGGTTAGGTGCCCCGGTCTCGCCGATCGGAGTTCTCATGGACAGGGATGAAGCCCTGGAGTTGTTGCGCTCTCAACATGCTTTTCCCGGGCCCTACCGCTTCCGGGCGGTCGTGCGGGCCGGGGAGTCGGCCGGCGTGGTCACGGCCGTCTCCGCGGCGACCGAGCAGGTGACCGACGTGGAGGAGGCGCCCAGCCGCAAGGGCACCTACGTCAGCCTGCGGGTCACCGCCCGGGTCCGCACCGCCGAGGAGGTCCTCGACGTCTACGAGGTCCTCGGCCGCCTCGAGCAGGTGATCACCACCATCTGAGCGCCTGCGACCGACTGCGCTACCGACTGCGCTACCGACTGCGGATCCGCCGCGCCTTGCGCCCCGGGGTGCCCAGCCGCACCGCGCCCACCGCCCACAGGTAGTCCTCGACCGTCCGCGGATCGGCCAGGTGCACCGCCTGCTCCAGACGCAGCAGCGGCGTGTTCCCGGCGCCGTAGATCGCCCACTCCGCGCCGACCTGGCGGTAGTAGAAGCGCTCCCCGCGGACCTCCCAGGTCCACAGGCGATCCGTCCGCGGCCCCGCCGGCGACCCCTCCTTCGCCACCTGCAGCTCGCGTGTGGTGGGCCGCTGCTCCATGCGCATGAGCAGCGGGCTCATCCACGCGCGCTCGGGATCGACGTCCAGCTGACGGAAGAAGAGCTCCGGGCCGAACACGCCGCGGCCGCCCGCCTCCGCGCCGAGATCGACCACCCCGGTGAGCCAGCGACCAGGGGAGCGCCGCCGCGCCGTCGTGACGACCGCATCGCCCGGCACCGCCTGAGGGTGTAGGAACAACGCCCTGTATCGGCCACCACACTCCAGCGTTGCGTACAGCGCGGGCAGACCCGCCACGCACTGCCGGTGCAGCAGCTCCAGCGTCGGCTGGTCGAGCCGGTCGGAGACCTGCACCCGCACCTCGCGGATGACGTCGCCATTGGTGTCGTGGACAAACAGCCCGCACTCGGGCACAGGACCCCCTGCGTGGGGCCGGACGCTACCACGGGGATGCACCATCGGTCGGTAGGAACGGGTCACGCGTCCTCGGAGCGGA
>CALATR010001331.1 GCA_937891875.1 uncultured Pseudomonadota bacterium
AGGCCGAGCTGGTCGGCGAGATGCAGACTCTCGTGGCGGACATCCCAGGGGTGAACATCGTCTTCACCCAGCCCATCGAGATGCGCATGAACGAGATGGTCTCGGGCATCCGGTCAGACATCGGGATCAAGATCATCGGCGACGATTTCGACGAGCTGCTTCGCCTTGGCGATGCGGTGCAGGAGGAGCTTCTCGCGATCGACGGTGCCGAGGACATCTCGGTCGACCAGCTGACGGGCCAACCCACGACGAGCGTGGTCGTCGATCAGGCTCGGATCGCCCGCTATGGCGTTGCCGGAGACGAGGTGATGAGCTTCGTGCAGGCGATCGGCGGCATCCGCGTCGGCGAGGTCTACGAGGGTCAGCGCATCTTCCCCCTGGTAGTCCGCCTCCCCGACAGGTTCCGAATGGACTCCGACGCCATCGGGGCCGTTCGCCTCCCGACCCTCGCCGGCCCGAGCGTCCCCGTCTCGGCGCTGGCGGATGTCCAGACGAGTGAGGCGGCGTCCACGATCAACCGGGAGTGGGGCCGACGGCTGATCCGGGTCCAGTGCAACGTCGGCGGACGCGATTCCGCGTCGTTCGTCGCCGAGGCCCAGGCGCGCATTGATGAGAACGTGCCTCTCCCGGAGGGGTACGTCATCGAGTGGGGGGGCCAGTTCGAGAACCTGCAGCGAGCCCAGACGCGACTCGCGATCGTCGTGCCTCTGGTCCTCCTGCTGGTCTTCGTGCTGCTGTTCTTCAGCCTCAAGAGAGTGCGCGACGTCTTGATCATCTACTCGGGCATCCCTCTGGCAGCGGTAGGTGCCATCCTCGCGCTCTGGCTGCGGGGCATCCCATTCAGTGTCAGCGCGGCCGTCGGCTTCATTGCACTGACCGGGATCGCTGTGCTGAATGGCCAGATCCTGATCGAGGCCATCCGCGAGCAGATAGCGGCGGGGTCACCGGTGGCTGCCGGCGTGATCGAGGCTGCGAAGACCCGGTTGCGACCTGTGCTCGCGACGGGCATCACCGACGCAGTCGGGTTCTTTCCCATGGCCATCTCGACGGGCGTCGGAAGTGAGGTGCAGCGGCCGCTCGCGACGGTGGTCATCGGAGGGATCGTCACCTCTACCCTCTTGACGCTCGTTGTCCTGCCGGCGCTCTACGCGACCTTCGGGGACGGCCGAGCAGGCACCGCAACCGATGTCGACCCGGTTGACGATGGCGACGGCCCAAAGGCTGAGGAACAACCATCCGTACTGGAGGGCCCATGAGCCGGCGCGCTCTGAGCATGGCTCGGACTTTCTGGTGGGGGCGTGCCCTATTCGGTGCGTTCGTCCTCAGCGCGACATCCGCGTGGGCGGGTGATCCGGCCACCGCTGACCTGACACCCGACCGGGCGGTCGCGCTAGCGCTGACCGCGAATGCCGAGGTCCGCGCTGCAGAAGCTGCGTTGCTGACCGCAGAGGCAGATCGTTCCGCATCCATCCTGCTGCTGAGGAACCCCAAGGTCCAGGCGTGGGCCACACCCGATGGCTCACGGGCTGAGTTGTCGGCAACGCAACCGCTGTCGCTCACTGGCGAGGGGTGGCACGCGCGGGGCGTCGCCCGGTCGTCCGTGCGGTCCGCGGAAGCCAGGCTTGATCGCGCTCGACGGGTGACGGCTGCCGATGTCCGCCTGTCGTACATCGACGCGGTTGTCGCCATCGAGCAGGCCCGGGTCGCGCAGGAGGGCACAGAGCTCGCGGGGCGCCTTCGGGATGCCGTCGGCCGAAAGCTCGAACTGGGCGAAGCATCGGCGCTCGATCTTCGACTTGCTCGCCTCGCGGAGGCCCAGGCCGTGACCCGGCTGCTCGAGGCCCGCCAGGCCGAGGCCGAAGCGCTGCGGGAGCTGGCCGAGCTGCTGGCTACCCCAGTGAAAGCCGCTGACCTTGTGCTCGACCCAGGTGCGGCTGCGCCCGGCGTGACCTCGAGCTCGAGCTCCGATGACCGGTCAGATGTGGTGGCTGCAGAGCAGGCACTGAGGGCTGCCCAGGCCGAGCTCGCTCGCCAGCGAGCCGCGGTCGTGCCTCCAGTCGCGGTCGGACTCGGCATCCAGGTGGAGGACGGCGCCACCTTCATCGGCCCGCGCGTTGGTGTCACCCTTCCGCTGTTCGATCGAAACCAGCGAGGGACGAAGGGTGCCAAGGGCGATCACTCTGTGGCCGAGTCGCAGCTCGCGGCCGTGCGTGCCAGGGCAGAGACGGAGCAGCGCACTGGTCGTGACCGCGCCGACGAAGCCGAGCGGCTTGCAGAAGTGGTCGGTAGCGACACACTGGAGGAGGCAGAAGCGGCGCTCGTGAGCGTCGAGAGGGGCGTGCTCACAGGCGAGATCGACCTGACGACGGCGGTCCTGCTCCAGGCTCAGATTCTCGACGGTGAAGCAGCCATCGTCTCCCTTCGCGGGCTCGTGGCCGACGCCCGTATCGACTTGCTCCTCGCACTGGACGACGACGCTCTCCTCGGAAGTGATTGAGGGAGCATGAGCCGACACACCAACTACCTTGCCTGACAGAGTGAATCATGAGCATCAAGGACAGCAGCTTCGACGTCCCCGGAATGGACTGCCCCTCCGAGGAGCAGATGGTACGCTTCGCGCTCGGATCATTGCCATCCGTCCGTGGCCTACGCTTCGACCTGGAGCGTCGACGGCTGAACGTCCTTCACGACGGTCCCGTCGACCCGATCATCCAGCATCTGACACCGCTGGGCTTCGGGGCCAAGCTCGTGGAGACCGTCGAGTCGACCGAGCCGGACAACTCCGATGCGGAGGCTGGCCAAGGGCGAGTGCTGATGCAGCTGCTCGTCATCAACGCGACGATGTTCCTGGCAGAACTCGGCTTTGGGTTGTGGGCCCAGTCCACGGGCCTTCTGTCGGACTCCCTGGACATGCTCGCCGACGCGATGGTCTATGGCGTCTCGCTGTACGCCGTCGGCCGGGCCGCCACGGTGAAGAAGCGGGCCGCACGCGCGAGCGGCTGGCTCCAGCTGATACTCGCTGGAGGCGCTCTGTTCGAGGTTGCTCGTCGGGCCGTCGTGGGCAGTGAACCGGCCGAGTTCGCGATGATCGGCGTTGCGAGCGTGGCGCTCATCGCCAACCTGGCCTGCATCGCACTACTCGCCAGGCATCGGGAGGGAGGAATCCACCTGCAGGCGTCCTGGATCTTCTCGACCAACGACGCCCTCGCCAACGTCGGCGTGATCGTTGCCGGTGTGTTGGTGCTCGCGACAGGCTCGGCGGTGCCAGACCTCGTAGTCGGCGCCGCCGTCGGACTGCTGGTGTTGTCGGGGGCGGTGCGAATCCTGCGGTTGAGGTAGGCCTACCCCGCCTCGAGCCCCACCTCACCCAGCGCCCCGAGCGGGAAGCTCGCCGCCATCCCCGGCCGCAGCCGCACGAGCGCATGCGCCACCCGCGCCGTCGCGTCCAGGCTCAGCCCAGCCTCGGGCCCGCGGACGATCGCGTCCCCGAGCTTGCCGCGCAGCCAGCCCGACATGCCCCACGGCACCGTGAGCGCGAGCAGTCCGTCGCGGTTCGCGAAGCCGATCTCGCCCCACTGGCCGAGGGGCACGCTGGCCCCCTCGCCTCGGGGCAGGGCCAGCGGGTACACCTCGACCGCCGCGCCGGTCGCCGAGGGCCGCCGGTAGGTGGGCCCGGTCATCAGCGACTCGAGGATGTCGACCAGCGGGCAGCCGATCATCTGCTCGATGGGGTCGAAGCTGAACGGCCCGAATCCCAGCCGCGTCACCGGCAGCGTCAGATTCACGCGGATGGCGCCATCGTCGGCGGCGGGCGCCGCCACCACGCTACGCGGCGTCATCGGGCACCTCGTCCTCGGTCACGTCGGACTCGTCGGCCGGCGGTTCGTCGTCCCCGGGCTCCGGCGTCGGCAGTTCCACCAGGTACCCGTCGGGGACCTCGTCGTCAGTGGACTTGTCCTCGGGCTCCTCCGGCTCATCCACCATGGTCGCCGGCTCGTCCTCGTCGAGACCCGGCAGGTCGTCGAGGGCATCGTCCACGTTCTCGACCAGCTCCTCGAGGAGCTCGCGCACGTCGGCCAGCAGCCGCTGCGTCCCGGCCTGCGCCACCAGGTTCAGGTAGTGCAGGTGCGCGATGGCGAAAGACTGCTCATCGGGGGTGAGCTCCGCCCAGTCGGCCATCGCCTCAGCGAGCTCGGACTTGCGGCGGGGGGAGAAGGCCGGGCCGTAGAA
>CALATR010001332.1 GCA_937891875.1 uncultured Pseudomonadota bacterium
AGCGCTGGAGCATCGTGACCCGGGCGGTCTTGCCGGCGAGGGCCGGCACCAGGGTGATGGCGGTGGCGCCGCTGCCGATGACGACCACGCGCTTGTCGGCGAGATCGAGGTCCCGGGGCCAGTGCTGGGGATGCACGATCTGCCCGCCGAAGTCCTCCTGGCCCTCCCAGGTGGGGCTGTGGCCCTTGTCGTAGTCGTAGTAGCCGGTGCAGGCGTAGAGGAAGTCGCAGGTCAGCGTGCGCGGCTCGGCCTCGGCCGCCACCTGCACCCGGACCGTCCAGCGGGACTCGGCGCTGCTCCAGCTGGCTGAGAGCATTCGGTTGCCGAAGCGAATGTGCTCGTCGATCCCGTACTCTCGCGCAGTGTCCTCGATGTAGGCCTTGATGTCCGCCCCGTCGGCGAGCGGCGTGTCCCCGCGCCAGGGCCGAAAGTGGTAGCCGAAGGTGTACTTGTCCGAGTCAGACCGGATCCCCGGGTAGCGGAACAGGTCCCAGGTGCCGCCCATCGCGTCCCGGGCCTCGAGGATGGCGTAGCGGCGAGCAGGGTGGTGGGTCTGCAGGTGCCACGCGGCGCTGATCCCGGACAGGCCGGCACCGACGATGAGCACGTCGAGATGTTCGGGCGCGGCTGAGGTCATGTCGGCCTCCTGGTACCAACACGTACCAGCGAAAGGTGGTACGGTCAAGTACCAGGGAGGCGATCTGACCGGACCAACCCCCACGGCGGACCCTCGCGATCGGCTGCTGGACGGGCTCGCCGAGGCCATCGCGGAGTCGGGCTACCCGGGCGTGACCGTCGCGGACGTGGTCCGGCGCGCCCAGACGTCAAAGCGAACCTTCTACGAGCACTTCTCGGACAAGGACGCCGCGATGCTCGCCCTGTACGAGACCATGAGCGGGCAGCTCCTCGACCAGCTCCGCGAGGCGCTCCAGCACGCGCCGGCCGGGGAGGCGCGGATCGGCCTGGGGGTCGCGGTGTACCTGGCTGCCCTGCAGAGCGAGCCTGCCCTGGTGCGCACCCTGCTGGTGGAGATCCTCCACGTGGGTCCGGCGGGCCTGGCGGTGCGGCGCCGGGTGCTGCAGGCCTTCGCCGCCATGCTCGCCGCCGAGTCCCGCGCCGTGTCCGACGGCCTGCCCGAGCCGGTCGCCATGGCCGTGGTCGGCGGGATCAACGAGCTGATCCTGCAGGCGGTGGAGGAGGACCGGGTGGACCGCCTCGGGGAGCTCGCCGAGCCGATCAGCGCGATGTTCCGGGCGTTGGTCGCTGGGTCTGCGGAGATGCGGGCCCTGGGGTGACAGCGTCCGGTGGGAGCGGTGTCCTGGTGACGTGACCCGGAGACGCCATGCCCATTCGCCTCGTCCTGCTCGCGCTGATGCCGCTCGTCGCCTTGCCGGCCTGCACCGCTGACGCTCGCTACCAACGGATCACGAACCGGGTGGACGCGCCGGGCGCCCAGCTCGCCGTCCTCGCGCCGGATGGTGAACGCTGGTTCGGCGCCGGAGGCGACGCGGCCGAAGGCGAGCCCATGACGACCGACCACCAGCTCCTCATCGGCAGCAACACCAAGGTCTGGACCGCCGCGCTGACGCTGCAGCTGGTGGACGAGGGGAGCCTCTCGCTCGATGACCCAGCGTCCACCTGGGTGGGCGACCTCGACGGAGCGATCACCGTCCGCGACCTCCTCCAGCACACCAGCGGTCTGGGCGAGTACTTCGAACACGACGACATGATCGGCCACACCGACCAGGCGTGGACCCCGGAGGAGCTGATCGCGCTGGGAAGCGACGTGCGCGCTGACGGCCCCGGCGCGTCGGTCTACGCGAACACGAACTACATCGTGTTGGGGCGGATCATCGAGGGGGTCGAGCAGCGTGCCTACCCAGACGTCCTGAAGGGCAGGCTGCTCGACCCGCTGGAGCTCGACGACTCGGGTTTCATCGTCGATCCCGACAGCATGCCGGCGACGCTTGCGCTCGGCGACGGTGGGGCGCTCGGCGGGGTCACCCCGGAGCACCCGTCGGTCGGTTGGGCCGCCGGCGCCGGCTACGCCACAGCGGATGATCTCGCGACCTTCTACCAGGCCCTGTTCGCGGGCGAGCTCTACAGCGATGACGTGCTCGCCGCCCAGCTCGACGACGTGCCCGCGGACCTCGGGTTCGACGACGACAGCCTGACGACCGGGTACGGCCTCGGGCTGATGACGGTCGGCATCGGGGATCAGCACGTCACCGGCCACCTCGGCTCCGTCACCGGGTTCAACGCCCTGGCCGCCCGAGACGACGAGACCGGCGCCCTCGCGGTCGTGCTCACCAACAGCACCGCGGTGGTCTCGGTCCGGCCGACCTTGAAGGCGCTGCGCGCCGCGGGGCGGTAGGCTGGGCGGTCGGGCGATACGCTCCCGTCCCGGAGGTCCCGTGACCGCGACGCCCGACCCTCGCCACCATCAGCTCGCCGCGCTGCGCCCGGTGCTGATCGGCCACTGCTACCGCATGCTCGGCAGCCCGACGGACGCCGACGACGCCGTGCAGGAGACGATGATCCGGGCCATCCGCGGGCTGCCCGGCTTCGAGGGACGGGCGAGCCTGAAGACCTGGACCCTGCGGATCGCGACCCACGTGTGTCTTGACGAGCTGTCCAGGAAGAAGCGGCGGGAGCGGCCGATGGAGGCACCGCCGGGTGGGCTCGACGGCCCCTTCGATCCGACGCCACCCGAGCGCTGGGTCGAGCCCGTGCCGGACGCCTGGGTCGTGCCGGTCGACGCGGGTCCCGAGGAGGTGCTCGCCGCCCGGCAGTCGGTGCGGCTCGCCTTCGTCGCCGCCCTGCAGCACCTGCCCGCCCGCCAGCGCGCGGCCCTGCTCCTGACCCAGGTGCTGGGGTTCTCGGCCAAGGAGGCGGGGGAGGCCCTGGACCTCTCGGTCGCCGCGATCAACAGCGCGCTGCAGCGGGCGCGCGCCCGGGTCGCCGAGCTCGATCCGGCAGGCGCGGCCGATCCCGACCAGCGGATCGGGGAGGTCGCCGACGCCTACCAGCACGCCTTCGAGCGCTTCGACCTCGACCGCCTGGTCGCCATGATGGCCGAGGACGTCACCT
>CALATR010001333.1 GCA_937891875.1 uncultured Pseudomonadota bacterium
CACGACGTCGGTGCCCGGGCTGACCATCGTGCACGTCGGGGACACCCCGCGGACTGCCGAGGAGCTGCGCGCGTTCACGGCGGGGCATGCCCAAGCGTTCGAGGCGGATCCGAAGTCGAGCACCGCGAAGAAGTGGGTGAAGTCGGCGCTGCTGCACCTCGGCCTCGATGCCGTGAGCCTGTCTGCCAAGACGCGCACGTTCGAGGACCTCGGCGGCGGGAAGCGGGTGTTCGTCGCCGTCGTGCTGCCAGCGTCGGCTGAGGGCGACGCGACGGACGGGAAGCTGCGGATGGTGTCGGAGGCGACGCCGCCGGGGCTGTCGATCGAGGACTGGGACTACGCGAGTGCGGGGGCGACGCGAGCGACGCGGTCTCGGGGGAGGGTCGTGCCCGAGGCCGGTGGGGCGGAGCCGCCGGGGGATGTGGACCCGGCGAAGGACAAGGCGCTGCTGGATGCGTTCAGCGCGGCGATCTCGGCGGCGATGCAGGAGTAGAAGCGTCCAGAGGGTAAGGCAAGGCCCCGAACACCTGGCGCCTTGAGATGAAACTACTCTGGCGCCGGATCCTCGACCTCCGGCCCCATCGACGGCGGGAGTTGGCCGACTCCATTATCGGCGGTCTGAAGCAACAGCCGCCGTGGAACGCGCAGTCCACGCGGCCACTCCCAGACAGCGATCTCCTCCGTTCCGACGATCACGAAGAACAACGCCGGACCTGGCGCACGATCCCGATGCAGTCGCGCCCCCCAGCCAACGAGGTCGACCACGGATGGACGGGGGCGAGGCTCAGGATGAGTATGCCACTCTCCGAGCCAGGTGAACGCGCCACCGCTCATGCGCCACGCCTCATCCAGGACCTCCTGGTGGTGCGAGCGATCCCGGAAGAAGCCTCGCCGGGACCGGCGGTCCTTCGGACCAGGAGTCGAGACATCGTCAACCACGACATCTTCGGTCTCTCGGATCCACCGCCCGACGAGGACACCCCCAGCCTCGGCTTGGTGTTCTTCATGCTGCTCGAAGTCTCGAAGCTTCGTCACCGCAGGCGCCGAGAGCTTGATCCGGCCACCGTCTCGTCTCGCAAAGATGAGGGGAAACATCAGCTGATCCCCCCACAAACGGCACATCGAGGCACGGCAAACGAGTCGACGACCATCGGGGCCTCTTGGTGGTCGTAGCGAGGAGTCGTGGCGTGACCGGCGCCATGAAGGTCCCGCGCCTTGCCTCGCTCGGATCGCATCAGTGGTGGCGCAGCGGTACCCGTCAAGGCTTCCACCGCGAGTTCAACTGCCTGAGCGGCGCATCGGACCGCGGCCAGGTTCCCAAAGGGGGTGAAGCGGGACCCGCACCCCGACAGGTCCATGTCGGTGTCTGCCAACGGATCACAGAACGAGTAGCGATTGGCGTGGAGTTCTCCCGTCAGCGGATGGCTCACGAGGCATCTGATGCATCCTGGGGTGCCTGGTCGCGAGAGGAGGGCGTGCCACCCCACAGAATGGGGTTCCACCCAGCAGTGCACGGTGGGAACCGCCAGATTCTGCTCCGACATTTCCATCGTGAAGCTGGACTCCAGCCCGAAGTTCCCCGTTGCGAAGAGGACCAGGTCGCTGCCTGAGATCAGGCCCGGGCTGTCTTGAAGGAGCCGCTCGAAGCGAACTGGGTGGGCGTTGGCCCGGATGTAGGGGAACTTGATCTGCAGATCGGCCGCCAGCAACCGGGCCTTGTTCCTGGCCTCGCCCTGCTCCCGCCCAAGCCCGCCGAGGACGTGCCGGTAGAAGTTCTCCGGTTCAAGGTCCTCGGGGTCAACGACATCCACCCTCCCGATGCCGGAGCAGACAAGCTGTTCCGCTGCGTAGCCACCCACCGAACCGCATCCGACGACAACTACCCGCCTTCCCGACAGGTCTTGCCGACCGCCACCACGAGGCCGTAGGTAGGCAGAGTCGAGGCGCTTAATGCTAAGGGGAGTCATTTTCCGGGCGCGCCCGGCGGATAGCGGGTGCCCCCCACTGCTTTCTTGCAGCCACACGCCGAAGAGCACGTGCCCAGCCTTGGACGTCGGTAGCGAGAACACCACGACCTCGTTCTCGCGGCCTGGTCCCAGGAGCGGGTCGAGCCGTGCACGGTCCGCAGGCGACACCCACGGCAGCACCTTCTCCCTGATCTCTCGTTCAGTCCATCGATGACGGGGGTGTGGCGGGACGAGCCGTGAGTTCGCACCAAGTGGGACGAAGAGCCCCCTCTCCTGGAACTCGCCGCAATAGGGCTGTGAGGGGTAGAACGACTCGTAGTCCCGCAAGGTATCGGCCACGACCACCGGGCGAGCGTTGTTCTTGGACTTCTGCTGAACCCAGATTCTGCGCGTTCGACCATGCGGGGAAACATGTCCCTGAACGGAGATGACGCCGGGCAAATCCCGCCAGTACGCCTCGAATTCGTCGACCATTTCCCGGGGGCTGCTGTCTGAAAACGACTGTTCGAGGAGCGCGACCGCGAGATCGAGGGCTTCGATTACGACCGCGCTGGGGCGCCCAATGGACGGAAGCATGTTCTCGTTACGGCCAGTACACACGATCCCATCGCCGTTCACATGCGCAAGGTGGCCATACCTCTCCCGGTGCAGCAGCCTGGCCAGAGGCACGCATGAAACCAAGGATTGGTCGAGGATAACAGCGAGCGCCACCTGTCGACCTGCGACGTTGGCCTGAACCGTGAGAACGCCCCGGAGAGCGTCTCCCTCCCAGGTTGCCGCATGGAATCTGCCGCAGGCAGCGACCGCGGCAACTACGGCGTCGAGGTCCACGCCCACTACGCAGATGTGTTCGAGGAGATGATCGACGGACCTCCCCGAGATGCGGTCTCTTCCTTGGGAGGAACCGGAAAGTCCTTGCCGAAGGCGTTGTCCGCAAGGTGTTGGCAAGCGACGTGCGGATCTACCTCGTCCATGCTGGCTTTGAGCGCGTCCCGGAGCGACTCCAGTTTAGTCTTGAAGCTCTCCATCTGACCGAAGGACATCCTGTCGAAAGGATCCTGATTCGGCGGCACCGGAAGTGGCGCATGGAGACGAGGCCGTAGGCTGTTCGTTGCACCATCCCACTCGCTCGCGAAGCGGCCGAGCATGTTCATGACGAGATCGTAGGTTGCCTTGTGGTCGTCGTACTCCCGCTTCATGCTCACCACGTCAACGAGGGTCGAGACCGGCTGGAACCAATGGTAGGCAGCCGACGTAAGCGCGATCCCGCGCGGGGCAGCCTCGCCGTTGGTAGGGAACTTCTCGTCCTTCCACCTCTTCAGATAACAGATGACCCGCTTGAACTGATCCCGGTCCTCGCCAGCGTGGCGTGCGTCGACCGCTGCCACCAAGGCCATCGGGTCCGACTCCTCCCAAACCTTGTTCTCGGCGGCCGACCCAGGGAACCCCTTCGCCAAGAACACCTTGTCGTCGTCGTTCTTTGCGGCGTAGACCGCGAGGTCAAGGTGGTAGGCGGGCTCGTCGTCCTTGACGTACTGCACCGTGACGCAGGGGCGCTTGATCTTCACGTCCTTCGTGTGCCCGTCGAGCGCGTCGTGTACCCACTGCTTCACCGTGACAGGCTGTTCATCGTCTTTCGAGAGGTTGAACAGGAGCGCCACGTCGAGGTCGAAATCCGAGTCGAGCGGCTTCACGCCAGTTCCCATGGCATAGGAGCCCTGATTGCGCTCCTCGAAGGTGGGCACGGGCTTCTTCTCGTCCTCGAAGCGCTTTTTCAGCTGGTCGCGGAGCTTCTGGATGACGATGCCCCGCTTCTCACGAAGGGTCGCCTGCTCGTCGTTCCAGTTGAGCTTGATCGTGCCGTGGAACGTCCTAAACTGGGCCTGGATCGACGCCATGTCCGCCTCCGACAACGGGCCGGACCCGTAACGCGCCAGAGATGGGGGTGCAGCGATGTCGAGCAGCTATATCCCGGCCAAGACCAAGGAGCTCCTCTTTGGGCAGGCAGCCGGGCGGTGCGAGTACCGTGGGTGCAACAAGCTGGTGACCGAGGACCACCACACTGGGAAGCAGGGCAAGTTCTCCGTGTTCGCTCACATCGTCGCTGACAGCCCTGACGGTCCTCGCGGTGATGAAGTTCGTTCCCCGCTGCTTGCCAGGGCGATTGAGAACCTCATGTTGTTATGCTTCGACCATCATCGTCTGATCGACGACGAAGATGAGGACGGTCACCCGGAAGCGCTTCTTCTGGAGAT
Organism: uncultured Pseudomonadota bacterium; assembly: GCA_937891875.1. Lineage (GTDB taxonomy): Bacteria > Myxococcota_A > UBA796 > UBA796 > REDI01. The sequence continues at coordinate 4,223 of CALATR010001333.1, forward strand.
GAAGCGCGATCACGAGGATCGAGTGCAGTGGCTGACTGAAATCAACGGCGAGCATCGCACCCTGGTACTCACCATGGGGACAGCGATTGGAACCAGGATGGGCCTGCCAACTGACGCTGAGGTGCTCCCAGCGTGCCTGCCCAGGTACCCGCTTCGGCGACCTGTCAGTATCAACCTGACGGAGACCCGCATCCTAGACGGAACGGCCGTCATGTGGGCGCAAGGCGGGACCGAGATCATCCACGCCGCTCGGGAGGTTCAGGAGCGACTCCGCAGGGATCGCCTCGACCATGTCTCTGTGTTTGCGATTGCCCCGATGCCGCTGCTGATGCTGCTCGGTCGCCATCTGGGCGATCTACAGCATGTGGACGCCAAGCCGAAGCGTCGGGAGCCGCCCGGCTGGGGCTGGTGGCCGTCAGATGTGCTCGATGTGGATTTCGGACATAGGTGCCACGATGAGGGGCGCACCGGGAGCGAGGTGCTACTCGTGCTGAGCGTGAGCGACGACGTGGATCTGGACCTAGCCCGAACGGCGGGCTCGCCTGGGGCCCTCCTCTATGAACTCCGTGTCGACCGCAAGCCCATGACCGACATCGTCCGCAGCGCGGCGGAGGCACGTCGGTTCATGCGGCGGGTACGTGAGGTTCTGACCGAGATAAGGGCGAGCCACGGCGCTCAGATCACCATTCGGGTATTGCCAGCAGTGCCCAACTGCCTGGCAGTCGCCTTCGGGCAGGCACTTCTCCCCAAGACCGACCCCCGAATGGTTGTTCATGATCTCAACCGAGATGCGGGTGGATGGGCAGAGGTCCTTGTTCTACTGGATGACCTCACGGCGTAGCGTTGCGAAGGTGCCACGCCCCTGGCCCCACCCCGCGGCCAGCAGCGGCCAGTGAAACCCCGCGCCTTCGGCCTTCAACGTGGTGAAGCTCTCGGTGGACCCCTCCCGGGTCACCCTCTCGGAGCGCACCGATGCAGGCCTCGGCCGAAGCCATCTTCGACCGCATGTCGACCCTGGTGGGGAGCAACCTCCCCGCCGGGGTCAACGCGGCGTACTACCAGGGCTTCGTGCGCCGGAACCGCGCGCAGCTCGTCGCCATCCTCGACCAGCAGCTCCGCGCTCGTCGGACCGGAATCCGGTCCGTCGACCCGGGCCCGTCCGGACACGCGGCCACGGCCCAGCCCGACCTGTGGTCGGCCTCCCAGCGCACGGCCGCCAACCTGGCCGCGATGCGCATCGCTGCGAGCAAGCGCCCCGACGAGATGAGCGCCCAGGACCGGGCGACCCTCGCGACCTACTCGGGCTGGGGCGGGCTCTCCATCCATGCCGTCGCCGACAAGTTCCCGACCGGCTTCCCCGTCCCGGAGCCCCGCGGCCTCATCCACGAGTTCTACACGCCCACCAAGGTCGTGCGGGAGGTCGCCCGGGTCATCCAGCCCCACGTCCTCGACCTGCCGCGCACCGACGGCGTGGTGCTCACCCTCGAGCCCTCCGCGGGCATCGGCCGGTTCGTCCAGGCGGCCAGCGGCCCCGGGTTCGAGGACCTCCAGTGGCTCGTCGTCGAGTGGTCCGAGCTCTCGGCCCGCATGCTCCAGGCCCTGCGCGCCGACGTGCCCGTGTTCAACGGCCCGTTCGAGCGCTGGGTGCGTGAGCACGGCTCCGAGTACGCCGGTCGCCTCGGCCTCGTCCTGGCGAACCCGCCCTACGGTCAGCGCGGGGTCTCGATCACCGAGGACCCCGACCGCAGCTACCGCGAGAAGAATGCCTACGCCTACTTCCTCCGGCGCTCCCTCGATCTGCTCGCCCCGAACGGCCTCGGCGTGTTCCTCGTGCCGGCGGGCTTCCTCACCGGGACCGGCGCCGGCCAGGTCGCCCTGCGCGAGAAAGTGCTCAAGCGGCACCACCTCGCCGCGGCCTACCGCCTGCCGTCGGCCATCTTCCCCGGCGCGATGCTCGCCACCGACCTGCTCTTCTTCCGCGCCCGCGGCGGTGAGCTCGCCGAGGTCGACGACGGCGACCGCTTCGTCCTCGAGGGCGACTACTTCCGCCGCTACCCCGAACACATCCTCGGCACCGAGGTCGGAATGGACGGCGGCGACGACGACCAGACGAAGAAGCCGCGCTGGGGCTACCAGGTCGTCGGCACCTTCGAGCGCCTGCCCGATCTCGTGGAGCGGCCCGTTTGCGGGGCGTGCGAGATCGTGCACGAGGTCGTCCCGTTCCCCGGGGCCAAGACCCGGCGCGGCACGGGCGGTATGGTCCGCCGCCTCGAGCAGGCCACCAAGGGGCTCTCCGAGCACGCCGCGTCCGCCGTCGCCCTCGGACTGCGGGTCGATCGCTACCTGGCCGCGCTGGCCGCCGAGACCTCCGACGAGCACGTGCAGCTCTGGCCCGAGCTCGTCGAGGCCCTGCGCGCGTGGACCGACAAGCACGGCAACCCGTGGGCCAGCGTGGACCTGCGCAAGCTCGTCCAGAAGGGCCACGTCGGCGCCGAGCGCTTCCTGACGGCGTTCACCAAGGCGGGCCACCTCATCCCGGGCCTTGCGACCAAGCCCACCTGGACCCCGCGCTACGCCGGCAAGCCCGACGACGTCGTCGCCCTCGCCGAGTGGGTCTACCGGACGCACCGCGCCTGCACCCTCGAAGAGCTCGCCGCCGCGTGGCCGGGAAGCAAGGGCAAGGCGGCCGTGTACGCGCGCCTGTCCGAGCTGCTCGACGCCGGCTGGTGCCTCGACGGCGAGACCTTCACCGACCTCGTCCCCGAGTCCGACTACCTGACCGGGCACCTGTGGCCGAAGCTCGACCGCGCGGAGGCCCTGGTCGCCGCGCACGCTGGCCCCGCCGTGAAGCTCGACGCCCATCGCACCGACCCCGCCGTCCGCGACGGCAAGCTGTGGGGCGTGGTGCCGCTGGACCGCGTCGAGGCCCAGGCCCGCAGCCTGCGTGACGCCATCGAGCCGGCCGTCTTCGACGACATCGAGGGCGTCTCCCCGCGGCAGGGCTGGGTGCCGCTGTCGATGGTCGCCGACTGGATGAGCGCGACGCTGAACCAGCACTACGGCGAGGTCGACCTCGTGCGGAAGGAGGGCCTCGTCCAGGTCCCACACCGCGACTACGACGACCTGTCCGACGCCCGCGAGCTCTCGAGCGAGACCCGCTGGTGCATCGGCTGGATCAACCACGACAAGACCACGTTCAAGCCCAAGAAGCGCAAGGACGAGAGTCTCGACGAGGCGCGGCTGAAGAAGGCGCAGGAGTGGGAGCAGTCCTTCCGGGCCTGGGTCGCGAGCGACGACGAGCGGCGCGCCGACGTCGAGCACGCCTACAACCGGCACTTCAAGGGCTACGTCGCCCCTACCTACGACGCTGAGCCCCTGTCCATCGCCCGATGGGTGAAGGACGGCATCCGCCTGCACCCCCACCAGGTCGCCGGCGCGCGGCGCATCCTCGCCAACCGGGGTGGGCTGCTCGCCTTCGACGTGGGCGTCGGCAAGACCTACACCGGCATCGGGGTGCTCGCCCGGGCCCGCCAGGAGGGCTGGTGCCGTCGGCCCGTCGTGCTCGTGCCGAACAGCATCGTGTGGAAGTGGGAGGCCGACATCCGCCGGGTGCTGCCCGACTACCGGGTGGCCGTCATCGGCAGCAAGAAGAAGCTCGTCACCCGCGGCAAGCGCAAGGGCACCGTCACCAGCGACACCGACACGCCCGGCGAGCGCGCCGAGAAGTGGACGCGGTTCCAGACGGGCGAGTTCGACGTCGTCCTGCTCACCTACACGGCGCTGTCCCGCACCCGGATGATCGAGGGCGCCATC
>CALATR010001334.1 GCA_937891875.1 uncultured Pseudomonadota bacterium
GCTGCGAGCGGGGGAGTGGAGGCTCGGTCTCCAGTCGCCAGTCGCCAGTCTCCAGTCCCACGGCGGCGATGCCCTGCCGGCAGCCCGGTGCGGTCGGCCCAGTGGAACAACTTCGAGCGACGTCCCTGTGCAGCGATGGCGACAGCCAGTACGGACCAAGCACATGCGCGCCTGCACCACTCCCGACCGGCCCGCCGATCTGCGGGAGGACTGGAGACTGGAGACTGGAGACTGGAGACCGGCCCGCCACCGCATTCTGAGCTGCTCGTGCCGCTGTAGACACGCTAGCGGCAGAGATCGGCCCGCCGACGCCGCGGGGACTCGAAACTCGAAACTCGGAACTCGGAACTCCGAGCACCACTCCCCCACCGCCTCTCACGCCCCGATCCCTCTCACGCCCCGCCCCCCCCGATCCGATCCCCGCCCCATTGGAGGGGTTGTGATCGAGCCCAAGCCCACTGCCGACGAGCCGCACCGCCTCGGTGCCCTGCACCGCCTCGATCTGCTCGACACCGAGCCCGAGGAGCGCTTCGATCGCTTCGTGCGCATCGCCAAGCGCCTGTTTGACGTGCCCATGGCCGCGGTCAGCCTGGTCGACGAGCACCGCGCCTTCCTCAAGGCGAGCACCGGCCTGGCCGGGCGTGAGGTGCCGCGCAAGGCGTCCTTCTGCTCCCACTCGATCCTCTGCCCCGAGCTGATGGTCGTCGAGGACACCCACCAGGACGAGCGCTTCCACGACAGCCCGCTGGTGGTCTCCGGCCCGGAGATCGGGTTCTATGCGGGTTTCCCGCTGGCATCTTCCGACGGGCACCTCATCGGCACGCTCTGCATCCTCGACCACGAGCCCCGCGAGCTGTCCGACGACGATCGCCGCATGCTCGAGGATCTCGGCCGCATGGTCACCGACGAGCTGCAGGAGGGCGGTCGCGGCGGCGTCGATCCACTCACCGGCCTGCCCGACGCCCAGACCTTCCAGATGGTCGCGAAGTCGGTCATCGCCAACGCGCGGCGCTCGGCCACCCGGGTCACCCTCGCGCTCTTCGGCCTCGACCAGCTCTGCGAGATCAACGAGGCACACGGCTACGACGCCGGCGACGACATGCTCCGCCGCTTCGCCCGGCTGCTGCACGGCACCGTGCGCGACTCCGACGTGGTCGCCCGGGTCGGCTCGGGCACCTTCGCCATGCTGCTGACCGGCTGCGATGCCGGCACCGCCGCACAGGTCATCGGCCGGGTCGGTCGCCGGATGCTGCACGCCCGCGACGAGGGCGATCTGCCTGCCGGGCTCGACTACAGCCTCGGACTCGCCACGCTGAACCTCGGCCGGGTCGATGGACTCGACGTGCTCATGGAGCAGGCCCAGCAGCAGCTGGATTGGGATCGTCAGGACCGCGCAGCCTGATCCGCTTGCTGGCTTCGAAGCTCGCCCGGATCGCGCCGCAACCCGGTGTGGCTGGACCGCGCTGGCGCGAGTCCGTTAACGGCCGCTTCACGGAGGCGAGACCGTGAGCGACGCGCGCCCAGGCACTGGATCGGACTCGGTGGACCCCGCGCGGGCTTCCTGGGCGGAGCAGGCGCGGCTGGAGCGCCGCGAGGCCTGGGGAATGGCCAACACGACGGTCTCCCGGGTGTTGCGCCCGCGCTCGGCCGAAGACGTGGTCGCCGCGTTCGCGTACGCCCGGGAGCACGGGCTCAAGGTCATCGCCTGGGGCAACGGCCGCAGCTACGGCGACGCCGCCATGAACGATGGCGAGCTGGTCCTGGACATGGGCCTGATGGACGGCATCGAGGCCTGGGATCGGGAGACCGGCATCGTGACGGTGCAGCCCGGGGTGACCATCGCCAAGCTCTGGCGACGGATCCTGCCCGACGGCTACTGGCCCGCGGTCGTCAGCGGCACCAGCTACACGACCTTCGGTGGGTGCGCCGCGGCCAACGTGCACGGCAAGAACAACTGGAAGCACGGGCCCATCGGCGAGCACATCACGGGCTTCACCCTCGTGACCCCCGACGGCGCCATCCGCGAGGTCACCCGGGAGTCCGACCCGAACCTGTTCCATGCCGCCATCGGCGGGTTCGGCGCCCTGGGCATCTTCACGTCGATCACGATGAAGACGAAGAAGGTCTACAGCGGTCGCCTCGACGTGCTGCCCGCCGCGACTGCGGACCTCGAGGCCATGTTCCGCTTCTTCGAGCGCTACAACGGCGAGGAGTGGGACTACGTCGTCGGCTGGATCGACGCGTTCGCCCGAGGTTCTGCCCTGGGTCGCGGCAACGCGCACGCCGCCCGCTACCTCGGACACGACGTGGATCCCGAGGGGCAGCGGATGATGGACGTGCAGAGCCAGGAGCTGCCCAACCACATCTTCGGCTACCCCAAGAAGTATCTCTGGGTCGGCATGAAGTTCTGGGCCCACCGCTGGGGCATGCGCTTCATCAACTGGGCTCGGTACACCTGGTCGACGCTGGAGCGGAACCAGCATCGCCACCTCCAGCCCCACGCCCAGTTCAACTTCCTGCTCGACTTCGTGCCGGACTGGAAGTTCATGTACAAGCCCAACGGGCTGATCCAGATCCAGCTCTTCGTGCCCAAGCAGCACGCCCGGCGCGTGATCCGCCAGGCCCTCGAGCTGCAGCAGGCGATGAAGTACGAGTCCTGGCTCATCGTCATGAAGCGCCACCGCAAGGACCCGTTCTGGCTGTCGCACGCGGTCGACGGCTACAGCTTCGCCATGGACTTCCCGGTCTGACCGCGCCGCCGGGAGGACCTGCACCGCCTGGGCCGCAAGCTGGAGCGCCTGGTGCTGGACGCGGGCGGTCGGTACTACCTGGCAAAGGACTCTCTGGTCAGCGGATCCTCCTTCCGCAGCAGCCTCGGCGACGAGATCCTCGGCCACTTCATGGGGCTGAAGCAGTCGCTGGATCCGGACGACGTGCTGCAGAGCAACCAGTGGCGCCGGCTGCGGCGGACCATGGGTGAGGTCCCCGTGATCCCGCTGGCAGACGGAGAGGTCTTCCGGGTGAAGGCCCAGGCGGATCTGGATGGCGAGAGTGTAGGTTCGAAGGATGCTCCCGCCGATCCGGCCGCCCTCGCCGAGCACCTGCCGCCCGACCTCGTCGCCGCCGACGCCGAGCCCGCCGAGACCCTCGATGCCCCCGCAGCCAAGCCTGCCGAGGCCGAGGCCGAGGCGGCCCTCGACGCCCCTGAGCCTCCCCAGCGTGCGGACGACCCGGTGGATCCGACGGCGGAGAGCTTCGGCCCACCCGTCGGTACCCGACCCGACCTCGACGCAGAGGAGGACGATCCCGACGTCGAGGAGGACGACCCAGACGCTGAGGATCCACATACGTCCGAGGTCCCCCGCGAGGGCTGATCCGGCTGCGTGACAGGTTCCTGGCATGGGGTCGGTACCCCTTGCTCGTGTTCTCGCATCGAGTACAATCATCGTGCGCTCGATCCTCTCGCTCCGGAGTCGTGATGCGCCGCTTTTCGATTGTTGGCTCTGCCCTTGCACTTCTTGCCCTCACTGCTTGCCAGCGGGAGGCCGTCGAGTCTCCTGAGGGCGCCCGCGAGGACGTCTCCACGCCCCACGGCATGACCATCGCGACCCTGGACAAGGACGGGGACGGGGTGGCCGCGGCCATCGACTGCGATGACGCCGATGCCAAGGTGGGCCGGCTCATCTACGAGACCGACCTGTCCAAGGATGAAGGCGACTTCTCCGGCACCGAACAGCTTGGCGACGACTGGAGCTGGGAGGACGGCGGCGTCTACGCCACGGACGGCGGCCAGGAGGCCCTGCTCGGCGGCAAGGAGCTGACCGGCACGCTGATCGGCGGCTTCGACGGGGACGAGCCCATCCTGATCGGCAGCAAGGACTACGTCATCTACGCGACCGTGTCCGCCCGCGGCACCGAGCCCTCCTGCGGCTACGACTGCATGGAGGTCTGTGGCGAGTACGTCCCCGACGACTGCTACACCGACTACCAGGCCATCGCGTTGGGGATCCTCGACTTCGAGATCACCGGCAACGGCAAGGCGACCCTTTCCAACTCGGGCGACTACGATGTCTGCCTCGAGGGCTTCGCCATGTGGGACCACCCGGGCAGCCAGAGCATCTTCGTCGGGCCGGAGACCCTGCTGGGCAAGACCTTCCGGATCGAGGCCGGCAAGGCGCTGGACGTCTACTACGGCTCGTGGACCACGGACAACGGCACCTACTCGCCGTACAAGGGAGAGCCCGACTTCTGGTGCTACCAGAACGGCACGACCCTGAAGACCGGCAACACCTACCGCACGGTCGGCGCGTGGCTCCCGGACGACATGCAGGATCTGCTGTGGACCGACACGGACCTCGACGGTGACGGCGTCAAGGACAAGGTCGACTGGAAGGACAGCAACGGCGTCCAGGCCCAGCACAACATCTGGGACTACCAGAAGTCCCACGCCGCGGTCGCGGTCGGCAAGCTCGCCCAGAGCACGGAAGACGGCACGGTCGAGGTCACGCTGACCCTGCAGAACCGCGGGGCGAAGAAGACCACGGCGACCATGACCGACACGGTGCCGTGGGGCTGGTCGCTGGTCAGCTGTGACACGTCCCCCGACGGCAAGGCCCGGGGCACCGACGGCTACGAGTACGAGTGGGAGGTCGAGCTCGACGGCTGCACGAAGGACTGCTCGATCTACGATGAGGTCGTCGTCACCTGCGAGATCGCCAGCACGCTGTCCGCGGACATGGACATCGTCGAGCTTCCCGCCGCCACGGCCGCCTACTACGACGGCTCGGACGACGAGGTGAGCGAGTCCATGATGGCCGCCGCCTTCGACTACGACTACGACGCCGACGGCAAGGTGCTCTGCGGCGAGACCGACCGCTGGCGCGCCGGCGTGCTCGCCCGGGCCGCGGTCGATGAGGACCAGGACGAGGGCTACCACGGCTACCGCTGCGCCCTGGCCCACAACGCCGAGGGCAAGTGCGCCGACCCCGGCCACTTCATCCAGATCGCCGAGTTCATGGACGCCGAGGAGGATGACATCCACTCGGAGTGCGAGGACACCTGCGTCAACCCGACGTTCGACCAGCTGGCCCGGGTGGACCACAAGGGCACGGTCGACCTCGCCGACGGCGACACCGCGCAGCTCACCTTCTGGCTGCACGGCAAGGAGATGTACTGCGCCGCCGCCGACGCGTCGGGTACCACCTTCGTCGAGTCCCGCGCGTCCGACCAGAGCTTCCGCGCGGGCCAGATCGGCATGTCGACCCTGAACATGTACGGCGACTACGACGCGATCAAGGTCTGCGAGACCCTCGACTACAAGTAGGGCGGACAGCGAGTTCGCTGGAGGGGCCGACCAGGCTGGCAGGCCAGGCGACGTGGCTCGATGTCGGGCTGACTTCGTCTGATCCAACGTCTGCTCTCACCACGGAGTAGCGGAGGACCGGAGATCTGACGGAGGGGCCCACCGATCTGGTTCCTCTAAACGCTTGGTTCATCCAAAGGAATCGCTCGTCGGGCGAGCGCCGTCCCGAGGGGGGTGGGTGATCTGCGCGCGTCGAGCCGCACCCTCACCACGAAGGCACGGAGGCACCGAGGGCCACGGAGAGGGGAAGCCAA